>CAZOWB010000011.1:0-11865 GCA_964583315.1 uncultured Candidatus Bathyarchaeia archaeon
ATAGGAGAATGAAGGCTGAAGAAACAGAATGCATAGCGAAAGGCGACCCATACTGCGAATTCAAAGTTAAACCCATGTAAAATTCCTATTCTTACCGAGAAAAAATATGCTTTCCACTTCAAATACGAAAGATTCTAAACGCCTTGAAAAACTCTTTAATAGGTTTAGAGGGAAAGCTCTATTTTCTTTTTTAGAGATCTTTAGATCTCTGCATGTATAATTTGAGTGGTGTGCGCATGTACCGCATCTGTTTGGAGGCATAGGTTTCCCTGTTCCAATACAGCTGGAAAGGTTGAATCTTCATGGATTTTGAGTTTGCTATCTTTCACCTTATCACTTCCCTTTTCATTTTTAAATGATTTAAGAAGACTTTTCATCCGTTTAAGAGCAGTTCTTGGAATTTCAAATGCTAGAGAATAGGATAACTTTCTAACCAGAAAACTCTCTACTTTTTCGCCTTCAAGCCATCTACTAATCCATGCATGTATAAGGTTAGGCGTAAACCCAGAAGAAGCATGCAAACAGTTCTTTTATCAGATTGCAACGCAAAACAACAGTTTCGCCGCAAACTTCTCGGAAGAGCCCAATTTAAACTGCTTTTCGGAAATTAGGCCTGTTTTTTGGTGGACGGGGAGGGATTTGAACCCTCGACCTCGGCGATGCCAACGCCGCGATCATACCAGACTGATCTACCCGCCCACCTATATATTCAATTTATTAGCTTCTTAGGGATATTTTTAAGGATTTTGCTTTTGGGGGAGTGGTTGGACTTAAGGTTATGGGCTATGGGTTTAGAGTTGATAGGGCTGATTTAGCTTTTTGGAGGGAATACTCCGCCGCCTGCCTTAAGTATGTTACGTCCCCGCCGATATTTATGAGTTTGAAGCCGCGCTTTATTGTTTTCTCAATGGGCTCTATCGGCGCGAGCATTCCAGCCTTCTTCCCGTAATCCTCAGCGACCTCAATTATTCTTGCGAGGGCTTTCTCCATTATGGGGTGATCCCACTGGGCGAAGACTCCTAAAGACATGGATAGATCGTAGGGTCCTACGAAGAATGCTTCGATTTCGTCAATGGATAGTATTTCCTCTATGTTGTTTAATGCCTTCTTCGTTTCTATCTGGGGCATTATTAATACTTCTTCATTCGCGGTTGACACGTATTCTGGGTCTTTGAGCATCGCTCTCCTCGGCCCGTAGCTTCTTATTCCCCTCGGCGGATACGAGGCGTACTGAATTGCTTTTAGGGCTTCCTCTCTGGTGTTAACGTATGGGATTATTATTCCGTGGGCTCCGATGTCTAGGGCGCGGTTGATCATTGCAAAGTCATTCCATTGGACGCGGACAATTGGGGTTGTTTTAGGGTTGTTCATGGCTTGCATCATGGTTTGCACGGTTTCGATGCTAAGCGGGGTATGCTGAGTGTCAAAATTTATGAAGTCGAAGCCTACTTCACCGAGTATTTCCGCGATGTCTGGATGCCCGATGGTAACTGTTATCCCGAAGGCAACTTCATTACGCATCAAAATTTCCCTTAACCTATTCTTCAATAACCCACTCTCCCAGCACCTACTTATTAAGAAATATATTAATGATCTAAGGGTTTAAAAATACTTGAACTTGCCCCGTAATGGGCAGTTCGGGTGAAAGCTGAATTTCATAAGCGAAAACACATTGAATATTCATTTTAATTGTATGAAAAACCCTTAAAATCTCTTTGTTACAATATCATTATTAAAGGTGTTTGATATGAGCGGTGGAAAAAAGAGGGTGGGTTTTATAGGCTTAGGTGTTATGGGTAAGCCTATGGCCACAAATCTTTTGAAGGCTGGTTATCCATTAACCGTTTGGAATAGAACTAGATCTAAAATGAATGATCTTGTTGCCATGGGCGCCTACGGCGCTAGCTCACCTAAAGAGGTTGCTGAAAGATCAGATGTGGTGATAACGATGGTTACTGACTCACCTGATGTTGAGGAGGTTGTGCTTGGGCCTAATGGGGTTATTCACGGCGCCAGACCAGGGTTAATAGTTATAGATATGAGCACCATATCGCCCATAGTGACACGTAAGATAGCTAGCGAACTTGCAAAGAAGGGAGTTAAAATGCTTGATGCGCCAGTGAGCGGTGGAGAAAAGGGCGCTATAGAAGCAACTCTATCAATAATGGTTGGTGGACCAAAAGAGGTTTTTGAAGAGTGCCTGCCGATATTTAGGGTTTTAGGCAAAAAGATAACTTATATGGGTCCAATAGGCATGGGGCAAACAGCCAAACTATGCAACCAAGTGATATGCGCATTAAATATTCAGGCGGTTTGCGAGGGGCTTATGCTTGGGGCAAAAGCCGGGTTAGACCTTAAGAGGCTTTTAGAGGCTATTTCAGCTGGAGCCGCAAGCTCATGGATGCTCATAAATCTAGGCCCTAAAATGATAGAACGCGATTTCAAGCCTGGATTCAAGATAAGGCATCAACAAAAAGATATACGCCTGGCCTTAACGCTTGCAAGCGAACTTAAGCTTCCGCTCCCTGGAACAGCCCTAGTCCAGCAGATGCTGAGAATAGCTGAAGCCGAAGGGTTAGGCGAGAAGGGAACCCAAGCGGCCATAGTCGCCATGGAGAAGATCGCCGGGAGAAAAATAGTTAATGAGTAGAAATTAAGAAGCTACGAACAGCATAAGCCTTAAATAATTTCATTCTATTTTTTCTGAAATTTATTATTTGGGATGATTAATTATGAGTAAAAGACTTAAGCAGATACCGATGCCGAAATTAAGCGTTGAGGAACGCATAAAATGTTTTAAGGAGGTTGCATTGGGCTATAGTGAAGAGCAGGCCATAGCTGAAGCCGAACGATGCCTACAGTGTAAGGTTCCAAGATGCGTTGAAGGCTGCCCGGTTGGCATAGACATCCCTAAATTCATAAGATATATCCGAGAGAGGAAATACGAGGAAGCTATAAGAGTAATTCGCGAAAAGAACAGCTTACCAGCCATCTGCGGAAGAGTTTGCCCGCAAGAAAACCAGTGTATGGGCAAATGCGTCTTAGGATTGAAGGGTGACCCAATAAATATAGGCGGGCTAGAAAGGTTTGTCGCGGACGAAGAGAGAAGAAGGGGATTAAGGTTTATACCTGAAAGGGCTCCTTCAACCGGCAAGAAAGTAGCAGTTATAGGCTCCGGTCCCGCAGGCTTAACTGCTGCGGCGGAGCTCGCCAAACTTGGGCATGAAGTCACTGTTTTTGAGGCTCTTCATGAGCCGGGTGGAGTACTAATGTATGGGATTCCGGAGTTTAGGCTTCCGAAGGAAATAGTTAGAGATGAAGTTGAATACGTTAAGAAGCTCGGCGTCAAGTTTGAGATGAACGTTATTGTTGGAAGGGTAATAAAGTTAAGTGAATTATTTGAAATGGGTTTTGATTCAATCTTTATAGGTTCAGGCGCTGGTTTACCAAGGTTTCTAGGTTTGCCAGGTGAAAACCTTGTGGGAATATACTCAGCTAACGAGTTTCTGATAAGGGTTAACCTCATGAAGGCTTACATGTTCCCAAAGTATGATACGCCAATAAAAGTTGGCGGTAAGGTGGCTGTTATAGGTGGTGGAAATGTTGCTATGGACTCTGCGAGGTCGGCATTGAGGCTTGGGGGAGACGTAACGGTAATATATCGCAGAACCGAGGAGTTCATGCCCGCCAGACGTGAGGAAGTAATAAACGCCAAGGAGGAAGGAATAAAATTCATTTTCTTGGCCACTCCAGTCCGATTCCTTGGCGATGACAAAGGCTTCATTAAGAAGATTGAATGTGTAAGAATGAGGCTAACTGAACCCGATGAAACTGGGAGAAGAAGACCGGTACCGATAGAGGGCTCAGAATTCACAGTTGACGCAAACACTGTTATTGTGGCTATAGGTCAGAACGCTAACCCGCTGGCTGCGCGGGGAGAAGATCAGATAAAAGTTACATCTCACGGGACAATAGTTGTAAATCCAGAAACCTACGAGACAACCATGAGAGGAGTATTCGCAGCCGGTGACATAGTAACTGGGAATGCAACCGTCATATCTGCTATGGCAGGCGGGAAAAAAGCAGCCTATTCCATACATAAGTATTTAATGGGAGAAAATCCTTAAATTCTTAGAATCACCTCATTAACATATTTCTTCATTATTTTTGCGAATCGCCTAATTGTTTCTGGCGGATACGGCTGGATCTTTCTAAATTTTACATCTAAAGCGTTATTTGGAACAAACTGCTGGAAAGCAAAGCGCTTAGCGCCCTTAACAATTTCACCCATTTTAACCACATCTTCCTCGTCAACTATGGAGGGCACAACGGTATTTCTGAATTCATAATCAACTTCATGATTTTTGAGCAGATTAATTGTTTCTAGGAGACTATCTGTCTCTTTTGCCCCTAGCAAGTAATATTTTTCTAGAGATGTTTTAATATCAACCGCGACGTAATCAACGTATTTTAGACATTTCCTTAGTAACTTAGGGAAGAAACCGTTTGTGTCAAGTTTAACTGCGAAACCCCTCTCCTTAAGCTTTCTAATAAAAACTGGAGCGTCCTTATGGATTAGGGGCTCTCCACCGGTTATGACAACTGCATCAATAAACTTCTTTCTTGACTCAAGTATCGCTAGGGCATCATCCTCAGATAGAAATGGACCCTTGGGGTTTATGATTATCCTCCAGTTCTGGCAGTATGGGCAACGTAGATTACAGCCTGGAGTAAAAAGTATGCTGGATATTCTGTTGGGGAAATCTATTAGGCTAGTTTTTTGCAGTCCACTGAACTTCATGATTCCTGCCTTACTATTTCTTCGCCTCTCCCAAAACCTTATTATTTTTTCTATTATGCTGATATCTCTGGAGCTACTGCAAGTGAAACCGCCCTATCGAATGTTTGCCTTATCCTAAATTCGGATTGCTTACCATCATTCCATTGATCTACAGGTCTAAGGTAACCGACAACTCTAGAATAAACTTCACATTTGGCCCCGCAGGTCGGGCATATCTCACGCTCGCCGTTTATGTATCCGTGAGTTGGACATATGCTGAAGGTGGGTGTTAGAGTGAAGTATGGAATGTGATAAGTGTAGGATACTTTCTTGATGAGGGCTGCCGCAGCAGTCCATGAATATATTCTTTCTCCGAGAAAGATGTGGAAGACTGTTCCACCAGTATATAGTGGTTGAAGTTTATCTTGATGTTCAAGGGCTTCGAAGAGATCTCCTGTGTAATCAACTGGCAGATGAGTTGAGTTTGTGTAGAATGGTTTAGCTCCCATTGGAAGATACTTTTCGTTAGCGACAATTATGTCCGGATATTTCTTCTTGTCTATTCTAGCAAGCCTATGAGATGCTCCTTCAGCCGGCGTAGCCTCCAAATTATATAGGTTACCGGTTTCCTCCTGATACTCTAGGAGCCTCTCACGAATAAACATTAATGTTTTTATCGCAAACTTTGTTCCCTCTTCAGTTGCTATTCCATAACCAAACATATTTAGTAGAGCCTCATTCATGCCGATTATACCTATTGTTGAGAAGTGGTTCTTCCAGTACTTTCCGTAGGCCTCCTTAACGAAGCGCAGGTAATGCTTCGAATAGGGGTATAGCCCTTTCTCGGTAAATCTTTCCAGAATCTTACGCTTTATTTCCAAGCTGTCCTTGGCGAGATCCATTAGTTCGCCAAGCCTCTCGAAGAATCTGTCTTCATCCCTCGCCAAATAGCCGATTCTAGGCAGATTTATTGTGACAACACCAATGGAGCCCGTAAGCGGGTTAGCGCCGAAGAAGCCTCCTCCACGTTTACGCAGCTCCCTGTTATCTATTCTTAGGCGGCAGCACATGCTTCTTACATCTTCAGGCTTCATATCGCTGTTTATGAAATTTGAGAAGTAGGGGACACCGTACTTGGCGGCTATCTCAAAAACCCTCTGCGAAACCGGGGAATCCCACTCAAAATCCTTCGTTATGTTATAGGTTGGTATTGGGAAAGTAAAGACCCTTCCCTTCGCGTCTCCCTCAGCCATAACCTCCGCGAACGCCATATTGAACATGTCTATTTCATCCTGCATTTCAGCATACGTGTCATCGGTCATTCCACCATCATAAACTACGGGTTCATCCATCATGAAGGCCGGCACCTTAAGGTCGAGCGTCACATTAGTGAAGGGTGTTTGGAAGCCAACCCTTGTAGGAACATTAATGTTGAATATGAATTCCTGAAGAGCCTGCTTAACCTCTTTATAATCTAAGCCGTCGTAACGTATGAAGGGCGCTAGGAGAGTATCGAAGCTGCTGAAAGCCTGTGCTCCAGCAGCTTCACCCTGCAATGTGTAGAAGAAGTTTACAACCTGCCCTAAGGCAGTTCTAAAGTGTCTTGGAGGCTTACTCTCAATCTTACCGTAAACGCCACCAAACCCGGAAAGTAGAAGCTCCCTCAAATCCCACCCAACACAATAGGGGCCTAAAACGCCTAAGTCGTGGATGTGTATGTCCCCTGAGCGGTGGGCCTCACCTATGCTGGGGGGATATATTCTGTTAACCCAGTAGCGCTCAATAACCTTAGTTGTCAGGTAATTGTTTAAGCCTTGAAGTGAGAAACTCATGTTTGAGTTTTCACGCACATACCAGTCTTCCAGATTGAGATATTGCTCAACGAGCTCTGATGAGCTGAGTATTTCAGCTAGCTCCCTTAAATCCTGGTGTTGTTTACGATACAAGATGTAAGCCTTGGCTGTCTTCGCGTGCCCATTTTCGATGAGAACCTTCTCAACTACATCCTGAATCTCCTCAACTGTGGGCACGCCGTCTTCGCCGAAGCGTTTTTCCAGCATTTCAACTACTTGATCGCTTAGGCGCTTGGCGAGCTCCCTATCCTTTCCTCCAACAGCTTTAGCAGCCTTCCATATGGCATTGGTTATGCGTTCCTGATCGAAGGGTTCTAACCTACCATCTCTTTTACGAACATACTTCAAGATCTCAATTCACCTCAACGGACTGTTAGAGCGTAGTCCATGAGTAAACCATTACAGATATAGGTAGATAAAAAAATTTAAATTTAATTGTCTAAAATTTTAGACTAAGAGAGGGGTCGAAAAATCGGGGAACAGAGAGAAAGAAACCAGAGAATCGGAGCATTTCAGTCGGTTTAAATTTGCATGATGGAACAGTAGGCTCGTTTTCACATGTTCATGTCACTTTTGACCTAATGACATTAATCCAGCTTTAATCACCTTTACATGCTCAACAAGCCTTCTTCCCAGCAGCCTACATGCTTTAAGTGAATTTTCATCAGGTTTACCAATAGCAACAGCACCATAATGAAGTGTTACTCCGGGCGCAACATAGTCGGGTATACCGAACGTCATCATCCCAAAATTTAATATTACAGATATTAGCGATAGAAGAGCCATTTCGTTTCCGCCGCCTAAGCCGCCTGAAGAAGAAAAAGCGACAGCCACCTTATTTTTTAGTTTTCCCCAATATCCACTAAATTTCTGATTGAAGAATTCGCTCATTTTCTTACTCATAACACCATAATGTGTTGGCGACCCAAACGCAAAGCCATCATAAGACCCAATCTCGTTTGGATCGACGTTCTCAACTCGATTGATGGTTACCGTAGCTCCGGCTTTCCTAGCGCCTTCGGCAACTGCATAAGCCATTTTTTCAACATTGCCGGTTACACTATCATATACTACTAGTATTTTAACTGGCTTCATAAGAAACGGTTTCAGAAATAAGGCATATATAGGGTTTTCCCCTTATCTAGCCAAGATGAAAAGGAAATTTTGAAGTGAACAAACATGACAAAACTCCTATTAGATGAAATGTACTCTGGCCTCAAAGAATATTTTGAACTTTTAGGCTGGAATGTTCTAACAGTTAACGACGTCGGCCTCAAAGGAGCAAAAGACAAAGATATCGTTTTATACGCAAAGAAAAACAACCTCATCCTAGTAACCCAAGATCAAAAACTAGCTGACATGGCTGAAATATTACAGGCTAAATACGTGCTAATATCAAGCGGCTTAATCGCTAAAATAGCCGATGCAAAAATAAGGGAAAAATATCCCAACATGAAATGAACATAAAACTTTTATTTTACAATCAGTAAACCTTTATATTGAGGGAGGGGCAGATCGGCAGAAAGGGGGATAAGGGATTTTAGAAAGTGTTAGATTCGTGGGGTCCCCATTCTGCTTTGAGAGCCCCTCCCTCACCTTTTCTCTTGTGGAGAAATATTTTTAGTTTTCATTCTCCGGTTTTGGCTTAGAAAATTAAATTTAAGTTGTATCTCATTTAATAGTTAATGGGATAATTTTTTAGGGAAAGGGGGACAATTATTTGAGAGATTCAAGGGGTATGTCTACTCTTCTTTGTATGCAGGATATGTGCTTAATATTGTTTGAAAGCTTAACATAATGCCAGGTGGATTTAGGATTAAAGGGGTTATTGTTTAAAGCTGCCTCTATAACTCTATCCTTAGTTATCTTCGCATCTTTAACTGTGGATTTTAAATCTATTTTATCACACATATAATCTACGTAGCATACTGGTATTCTCATGCATCCAAGCAGCTTTAGTGCTTCAACTCTGTGGTGGCCATCAATAATAACGTTGGTTTTCTCATCTACAACTATAGGCTTTTTAATGATTCCATCAAAGTATATTTCATCTTTAAGGGCTTTGAGTCTAATACTGTCAGTTTGCTCATGAGCTTTAAGGCTTGAGATGTCGGCTAAGCAGATTCGAGTTTTGATTGGAATATTGTTTCTTCCAGATCTTCTGGATGCCAAGTTTAGTCCCCTAACAAACTAAATTGTGTTTAAATGTAGTATTTAAAACTTTTTGGCACAACTTTGTGCATTAACATGAAGGGAACATTCTAGTGGAAAGCCATCAAGGTCAAAAACAAACCTAAAGATATAGAATAGAAGGAAAAAATATGAAACTTGTGGAGAAATCTTCGAAGAAACTTCAGGGATGCGTAACCTACAAGAGTAGCTGTTAGAGCCCCAACAAACAAGTCCAATAAGCCCGCTTCCACCGCAACTAAGGCGTCAAATTGAGTTAGGAGAGTTAAAATTAACGCCCCAACGATTGCTGGGATCGACAATATAAAAGAAAATCTGAAGGCTTCCTCACGTTTTATACCAAGCATTAGAGCGGTAGCTATTGTCAAACCGCTTCTAGATAGACCAGGTATCGTTGATAGACCCTGCGCTATTCCAATTATAATCGCCGACTTATAATCCACCTGATCCTTCATGCATTTCCCCATCTTCGAAAAATAGACAAATAAGCCGGATATAATAAAGGCAAGAGGCAAAGGCATTATCTCATGAAAACCATCCTCCAAGAGCCTAGCAACTACGAAGCCTATGATTGCTGTTGGTATTGAGCCGACGATAATCCGCGGTATGAGCATACCTTCTCTAGATTTAAAATCCAATTTTATGAGCGCAATTAAAATTCTTCTTAAATCTTTTTTAAAGAAGAGCACTGTTACAATTAGTGTGCCTACATGCAGAAACACATCAAAGATCAGTGGGAGATCTAATCCGAGAAAGAATTCAGCTAGCCTTAAATGTCCAGTGCTGGATATTGGAAGCCATTCGCTCAAGCCCTGGATAATACCCAGCAGTATTATTCCAAGCTCCATCTTAAATCATCATTCACGTATATTTCGGGATAGAGGATAACTTTTTATAGTGTTAGGCTTCCATTATTTAATTTTCGGGGTTACCCTTTGCCTTTCATCGATACGCTCACCATAAATGAAGAACATAAAAGTAATGAGGAGATTCTGGAGATTATCTGGAGGGCTTTAGAGTATTTTCCTAGAGGCTTATGGGAAGGAATAAACTATCTTGGGAACATAAACATGACGTATGACATTAAGATTAGAGTTGAGCGTAACAAGGCCATTCACGGAGCATTCATCTTTAATAGGTTAGTGAATAAAATTAAGAGAATCAGAGAGCTACTACAGATTAGAGAGCTCTTACTGGCGGTAACATGCGACCCAATAATAGCATTATACCATACATTTAATTTTGAAAAGCTCAGCAGAATGGCAAATCTTGTACACGATTATTTTTCAAAGGACATAGGTGTAGTCTCTCTCTTCAGGATTGATGAGACTAGAAAGGCATCAAAAGTTGTGGCGCATGGTTTAGGACACAGCCAAGGACTAAGACACCATATCAAACCTATAGATTTAATGTATGAAGGATTACTCGAATGCGACAACCTAACAAATAATGGATTCTGCCATGAATGCCTGAAGAGAATGAAGCGAGACTGACATGAATGCTGGAATACGCTATTTTTCAGAGTACATTATAAAGTAATTATAGGCTTCAGTAATATTGCTAACCTCATATACGGTCATGTTATAACCCTTCTGGCTTAGGTACTCCTGTAAGCTCATTTGAACAGGATTCCACGTTATTACTGTAAAGCCTGGAGCCAATTGCTTCTTAACGCGTTTATACACCGTGATTATTCCTTGCCCCTTGGGAACAAGAAATATTTTTCCGCCCTTAGCGGCGGCGGCCTCAGCTTTTTCTGCTATTCCTCCGACTCTACCTATCGAACCGTCAGACATTATTGTGCCAGTTATGAATATTTTGTCGGATAATTCCTCTCCCTGTATTGCAGCTATTATCGCTATTGTTAGGGCGGCACCGGCGCTTGGCCCATCAACGATTTGAACTTCTTCTTCAGCTTCTATCGTTATTATAACATCAGATTTGCTTAGGGGCTTTCCAGTAAACTCTTCAGCTACTGCAACGGCTGTTTGAGCGCTTGATTGGAGATCTATGCCTATACGCGGTACAGTATTTACGAGAACCCTTCCGTGACCAAGGTTAATCTCTACAGTGCACTTTAGAGTTAAACCAGCGTAGCGCACATCGAAAAAGTCGACGTATACTGTTTTTACGGCGACTAGATTTACCTCTGCCTTCCCAATTACACTTACGTTAGCTTCTAATTTTTTAACAAATGAGGAATAATAGTTCACTTGAGCCTTATAGTATTCAACTTGGCTCTTTAAGTTCTCAATTTCCTGAATTAGGTTTACGATCGTAGCCGACATATTTTCGTTTTGTTCCACTAAATTTTTAACTTGATTTATCAGCTCATTATTTTTCCTATACATCAACGTTAATTCATAGAGGGCAATGCTGTTTAACAGAAGGCTTATTACGAGAGCTGTTGATAGAAATCTTGGATTCCGGATTGAAACCATGATTACTCAACCTCCTCCAGTTGAGTTTATTTTTATTTCGTTAATATATTATAGACGAAAAGTATATAAGTTCAACTAAATCAATTAATAATAAACCAAAAAAGGAGGAAAATCCTTATGGCGGCAGCTGGCGGAATACCCGTCCTAATACTTAAAGAGGGGTCAACAAGATCTAGGGGTAGAGAAGCCCAACACAACAACATTATGGCCGCCAGAATCATTGCTGAAGCTGTTAGGACATCACTTGGTCCACGCGGCATGGACAAGATGCTCGTCGACAGCCTAGGAGACATAACAATAACTAGTGATGGAAAAACAATCCTCGATGAAATTGAAGTTGAGCATCCAGCAGCAAAAATGATGGTTGAGATTGCTAAAGCACAGGATAAAGAGGTTGGCGATGGGACAACAACGGCTGTTGTTGTGGCTGGAGAATTACTGACTAAGGCTGAGGAGCTCCTGAACAAGAATGTTCATCCAACCGTCATTATTGATGGCTATCGAAAGGCTGCTGACAAAGCTATAGAAACACTTGAAGAAATATCTATATCGGTTGATCCAACCGATAAAGAGTTTCTGAAGAAGGTTGCCATGACCTCCA
>CAZOWB010000012.1:0-11769 GCA_964583315.1 uncultured Candidatus Bathyarchaeia archaeon
CGCTGGCTTCCTTTATATAAGGGAAAATCTCATTGATGAATTTAATCCACCAATTTTAGGCGAGTACAGCTTGGACCCTGAAATAGTTAAGACAAATATTTATGATCGCTTCGATCTTTTCGAATTAAAATACTCTAAGGGAATAAGCAAGTATGAAGTTGTCCACTTGAATGATGTAGCTTATATTGGAGTTAGAGAGTCAATGCGTCTTCTTTTAGATTTTGGTATAGAGAACGTTGAGAAGAGAATAAAGAAGCTTGACGAGTATCTTATTGAAAAGCTTTTAGAAAATGGCTATGAAATTCGAACCCCCCTCAACGAAGAAGAACATCATGCTATCATAAATTTTAAGGTAAAAGACCCGAGTAAGATGTTAAAGTTTCTTTCTAAAAACGGCATTATTGTTTCACAAAGAGTAGGCGGAATCAGAGTCTCACCCCACTTCTACAATACGGAAGAGGAAATAGACAGATTTATTGAGGTTCTAAAGGATATGAAGTGAATTATGAATAAGGTTTGCATAAACAAATTTATTGGATAGAAATCTCTCTTTTTCAAAGTGGAATAACATCAATTATGGGGAGTAAAAGACTAAATTTAGAGTAATTTCTGGAAAAGATAAATATTTATTCACTTCTGAACGAGACAAACTGTTTAAATATTTAGAAGTTCAGAAAGATTTTAGTATAAAATTGGTGGAGTAAGTGATTTCAAATGGAAATCAGCATTCCCAAGATCGAGTTTAAAAAAACAGTTAATGAAATAACGAATTTCATAAGATGTGAGGTTAATAGAGCTGGGGCCTCTGGAGTAGTTTTAGGCTTAAGCGGAGGCATAGATAGCAGTTTGACGGCAGCTTTATGCGTTAAAGCTTTAGGCGGTAATAGGGTTCTGGGCGTAATAATGCCCACCCACTTTACTCCGAAGGAAGATGTTAAAGATGCGCTTGAATTAGCTAATAAACTTGGCATAAAAATAAAGTTCGTTAATATAGACGATATATGCGAAGCATTTGTTAAAACTCTAAAAATAGATCCCAACGATCCAAAAATTAAGATTCCACTAGCTAATATACGCGCTAGAATTCGAATGGTTATCCTTTACTTTTACGCAAATCTCTACAACTACCTTGTAGTTGGAACAGGTGACAAAAGCGAATACCTAATAGGATACTTCACTAAACATGGTGACGGAGCAGCGGACTTCTTCCCAATATTACATCTATTTAAGACGCAAGTTAGAGAACTTGCATTCTATCTAGGTCTGCCAGAGAGGATCGTAAAGAAACCGAGCAGCCCACAACTTTATCCGGGTCATAAATTAACTGACGAGATTCCGGCAGACTACTCCATCATCGATCCAATATTAGTCGGTTTGTTTGAGAAAAATCTGTCAGCGGAGGAGATAAGCAAAAAACTAAAGATTCCACTAGAAATAGTTAATGATATTTTACGCCGACATATTAAAACCGAGCATAAAAGAAAGACTCCACCATCAATCGGAGCTAAAAAATAAAAGACTTGTCCTTATATATCTTGGATTGTTGCATAGAGGTATGTTTATGAGGCTAGCCAATAGAATGGAAAGCATTAAGCCCTCTGGAACCATAGCAATGGCCGAGAAAGCTCTCGAAATGGAGAGGAGCGGAAGAAAACTATATCATTTAGATGTGGGTGAACCGGATTTTGCTACCCCAGAACACATAAAGAAGGCTGCTATAGAGGCGTTAGTGAACGATTTCACCCATTACACCTCAAGTCTAGGCATAATTGAACTTAGAAAAGCCATTGCTGATTTTCTAAAGGATAGAAAAGGAATTAAGATTAACCCAGAAAAGGAAGTCATTGTGACGCCTGGTGCAAAGCACGCCATATTCTGCGCATGTATGGCAACCCTAAACCCCGGCGATGAAGTTTTAGTTTTAGCTCCAACTTGGCCAACCCACTTCACTTGCGCTAGGGCCGCTGGAGCCAAAACGATCGAAATTCCATGCGGTGAAACTTATAGTTTAAACGAAGAGCTACTCAAGGAAAAAATATCTAGTAAAACTCGAATGATTATAGTGAACTCACCAAATAATCCAACTGGTGGAGTTTTAAGCGTTGATGAGCTTAGGGTTATAGCTGATTTAGCTGCTGAATATAATCTACTTGTTCTTTCAGATGAAATTTATGATGAAATAGTCTATGAGGGAATTAAAATTAGGAGCATAGCTAACTTTGAAGATGTAAGGGAGAATATTATACTCATTAATGGCTTCAGTAAGAGTTATGCAATGACTGGTTGGAGGCTCGGATATGCTGTTGCAAACGAAACTATAATAGATGCCATGAAGAGAATTCAACAAGCGACAACAACTTGCCCGGCAAGCTTCGTCCAGAAGGCTGGTGTAGCGGCTTTAAGGGGACCTCAAGACGATGTCAGAAGGATGGTTGAGGAATATGATAAGCGGAGAAGATACATTGTTGAAGCACTTAATAAAATATCAGGTGTTTACTGTGCAATGCCTAAAGGCGCATTTTATGTTTTTCCGAGATTATCGAATCTAAAGATGTCTAGTTTTGAGGCCAGCATGAAGCTTTTGGAGGAAGAAGGTGTATGCTCAATTCCAGGAAGCGTATTTGGCGAATGTGGTGAAGGTCATATACGATTATCTTATGCTACAAACCTTGAAACTATAGTTGAAGCTGTAAAAAGAATTAAAAATTTCGTTGAGAAATATTTATAAAGAAGATGAAAAAGGTGTTTTGAAATGTTTGATAATAAAGCAATAAATGTTCTAAAGAGAATGACTGAATCCTTTGGTCCATCAGGTTTTGAGAGGGAAACGGCCAGAATAATAAAGGAGTTTATGACGCCTTATTCGGATGAGGTTCTAACTGATAAGCTTGGCTCAATAGTTTTTGTCGCTAAAGGTGAAGCTGAAAGACCGCATGTGCTTCTAGCTGGACATATAGATGAAGTTGGATTCGTCGTATCCGGCATAGATGAGAAAACCGGTTTCTTATCATTTAATCCGCTAGGTGGATGGTGGGATCAAGTATTATTATCGCAGAGGGTCATCGTGAGAACTGAAAAAGGAGACCTACATGGCGTTATAGCCGCTAAGCCGCCGCATTTACTGACCGATGAAGAAAGGCAGAAGCCTGTTAATAGGAGGAACATGTACATTGATATAGGGGTAACATCCGGTGAAGAAGCTACTAAAGCTGGCGTTAAGATTGGCGACCCAGTTGTTCCATGGTCTCCCTTCATGCTAATTAACGATGGAAGAGTCGCCATGGGAAAAGCTTTCGATGATAGAATAGGAGCCTTCGTTATGATGGAAACAATACGCAGAATAAAAGAGAATAAAATAAGTCATCCTAATACAGTTTATGGAGCAGCAACCGTTCAGGAGGAGGTTGGTGCCAGAGGAGCCCAAACGGTTGCTCACATAGTTGACCCGGATGTTGCATTAGTGATAGAAGTTGATATAGCTGGAGATGTTCCTGGAATAAAACCCATGGAAGCTCCAACGAGAATGGGTAAGGGACCTAGCCTCTGCACCTATGATAGTAGTATGATTCCAAATCAACCTCTAAAAGAGTTTGTTATCAGAGTAGCTAAAGAAGCTGGTATACCACTCCAGCTATCACAGATCGCTAAGGGTGGAACAGATGCTGGAAGAATCCACATTAGTAGAGCTGGCTGTCCAAGCGTGGTTATAGGCATACCTACGAGACATATTCATAGCCATGTTGGCCTATTAAGCCTAGAGGATGTTGAGAATGCAGTTAAGCTAATGATAGAACTTATTAAAAGACTTAATAGGGAGACGGTTGAGAGTTTCACAGCAATATAATGGTGATGGATAAATGATGATTAAAGAGAAAACTATTGAAGGCTTCAGAGTGAAAGTAGCTTCCATAAGCAATATGTTTGTAGGCGTAGCATGCGACATAGGTCCGAGAATACTTTATCTTGCAAGTAGCGATAAGCCAGAGCTAAATCTATTCGGCATACTGCCTAAATTCGGAATCCAAACTTCAGAGGGCTTTTGGAAAATTTATGGTGGGCATAGACTTTGGGCTTCCCCGGAAGCTAAACCTAGATCTTATTCGCTTGATAATCAGCCAGTAAAAATAGAGTTTAATGAAAATACTCTAACTATTTATGGAAATCCCGAGGAGAAAAATTCAATACAAAAAGAGATAATTCTGAAAGAGGATCCTAAGGGTGGAGTTCAAGTAATTCATAGAATTAAAAACATAGGTAGATGGCCGATTGAACTGGCATGCTGGGCTATCTCAGTTATGAAGAAAAATGGATTCGCTATAATACCTGTAAAACCCATGAAGGTCGATAAAGAAGGTTTATTGCCGGACAGGCACATCTCTCTTTGGCCATACACTGATATTGCGGATAAGAGGTTAATTTTCACTCCTGAGTATATTTTCGTTAGGCAGGATCCAGAGATTGAGAAGCCGCTAAAGATCGGAGTTAATGCTAATCCTCAATGGGTAGCCTACTGGGTTGACGAAATGCTCTTCATCAAGCAATTCCCCCTAGAAGAGGGCGAATATCCAGATTTCGGCTGTAATGTTGAAACATACACTAACTCAAATATGCTCGAGCTAGAAACTCTTGGACCACTAAGAACAGTTCCCCCCTCTAATATTATCCAGCATACTGAAATTTGGAGAGTCTTTAAGGTTGGAAGAATCAGAATGAATACTGAAGATATCAAAAAGAAGATTGAACCTCTAATAAAAACGTAATTACGTCAAAGTTAAAGATGCCATTCTGGGAATCAAGCTGGAATTTAGAAAAGAGGATTAGCTATTCTTTAGTAATCGTTAGATCTAAATCGACCATTCTATGTTTTTCTTGGAGATTTCTTTCCAGCATTCCTCACAGATCGGTAAGAATCGACCCTTATAGTAAATACTCAATTTAATATTTGTTCTTCTACATTCAGGCTTCCAAGGATTCATACAATGTGAATCAGAGAAATTAATTGCTTTACTATGCACTGGCTTCCTATTAATCCGCATATTGTCTGCTTTTTCTTCTCTATTTAGGTCTAAAGCATCAGATGTTTCTTCTAATGGGGGTAGTGTATCCTTAAAATCGACATTAATCGAAGATTCCTCAGCGTCTACTTCAGAAATTTTTTCTTTATGTTTTGAAAAAGGTTTCTTATCTAAAGCCTCTACTCCTAAACTTATAGTTTTGCTTATGTTCATCCATTCATCGACATCTATCTCCCCTATTATATTAAGAAACCTGAAATTCGCAAGTATAGATTCTAATACTCTAGTTTTTTCTGAAGCTATTGAATTCCAGAATCCCGTCTCCTCTTGAATCATATCCTTAAGATTCATGATTAGCGATTCAATTTTAGAGATTTTTTTATCAAGTAAATCAAAGGTGCTCTGGGATATTTTGCCTTTATTAAATAAGTCTCTTAATGTTCTTCTTCTTTTTTCAAGTAAAGATATTTCAAAATTTAGGCTTTCAACATTTCTTATTAGGGTCATTTCTCATCAAGTATGAAGTGTAAAGGAAAAAAAATTAAAAGCATTTTTCAACACGCTAGTATATAGCATATTATTAACCTGAACTCTACTAAAATAGAATTAATACACTTTATAATGGAAAAATATTTGAGTTTTTCTTAACGAATTTTATGCGCAAAAAGAATTTATTAAATAGCTTCTTCGGAATAAATAAATTATTTAGGGTGATAGTATTTTCGTTTAGGCTTAAAGATTGACGCCGAGCTTTTCGGCTATTTTTCTTATTTCCTCCCAAGTTCTTTCTGGAACATATATGCCCTCTTTTAGCCTAATTCTTTCAGTCAAGTATTCAGGCTCGCCAGGTATAATTATCTCTTTGAAACCAGGTCTAGTTTTAGATGATTTTATGATTCTGACGAGTTCGTCAACTCTTCTTTTGAACTCTTTTACTGGCATAAACTCTTCAATATTTATAGCTTCAAAAAATATTCCATTCCCCTTTTTTGTTTCCTCATAGGCGCAGCCAGCACCCGATAAAATACCGCTTAAAATGTCAACAGCTAACCCTAACCCAAAGCCTTTATATCCAACTTTGTCTCCGCCTAAAGGCAGTATTGCACCTCCATTATAAAGGTCTCGTGGATCATCACTTGGGTTACCATCTTTATCTATAATCCAACCATAAGGTATTTTATCGCCCTTATGTAATGCAACCCTAATTTTTCCTTCAGCCACAACGCTTGTTGCTATATCTATAACAAAAGGAAACTCTAAATCGGCTGGAAAGGAAAAACTAATCGGTCCAGTCGAAAGCAATCTTTCTCTACCGCCAAAAGGAGCCACAAACTTCGTTGAATTAACCATAGCTATGCCAATCATGTTATTTCTTGAAGCCATTAATGTATAGTCGGCTAGTCGACCAACATGGTTACAATTAAAAGCACACACAACGCCTACAACAGAATCTTTAGCTTTCTCAATAGCCTTCTCCATAGCCTTCTTAGCTATGACCTGTCCGAAACCCCAATTTCCATTTAAAATGGCTGATGAGGAAGTTTCTCTAACAACCTCAATTTTTGCACCTGGTTTAATAATTCCCTTCTCAATGTCATTCACATACTGTATTATACGGATAACACCATGCGAATCATGACCCACCAAGTTAGCTTTTACAAGAAACTTTGAAACCAGTTGCGCTTCATCAATAGGCGCTCCAGCAGCCAAAAATATTTTTGTTCCAATCTCTATTAGTTGACTAGCTTTAAATCTAGGCATCCCTTCACCTCTTACTAATTGAAACAAAAATAATAGTGAGGTTTTTCTTTTTATAAGTTATACTCACTCAGCCTCAGCGTTAATGTTTCCTTTCATTTTTTCCGGTAGAATGAAACCTATTAATCCCCTCTTAGAAAGTAGATTGAAATATGCACTGAGCGAGAGCTCAGCTTCTTCAGGCATCGCCTTATATTTTTCAACTAAATAATTGGCAATGTCACCTATTGTTCTTTCTCCATCACAAAGTTCCCATACGATTGACCCTATCTTATCAAGATTAATTATTTTCTCCCTGGGTTTTGATATGAATAATTTACGTAAAATGCCCTTTTTTTGTTCTTTAGTTTGTTGAGGAGGACTTAAAGGAACTATGATTTTTATTTCTTTCGTCTTTCTATTTTTTTCCCATTTTAACATGGGATTTCGAACTGGTTTAACTTTAAGAAAAGTGCTTCTAGGTATCTGTAAGCCTCTTTGCTTCTTTTTTCTCTTAAATAATTTACCAAATACCATTTTTCATCGAAAAGAAAAGAATAATCTTACATTTAAATCTTTGCTTATTCCAGTACTCTTTTAAGATAAGAAAATTAAAATTATTTACTTGTGAGGTTCATGTCATTAGAGGAAATTCTCGGCAGAATAAGAGAAGAAATCTTAAAAAAAGATGAAATACGACAGGAGATTCAGACAATTGCTCGGAAAACCACTAGGTTATCAAAGCAAGCAATCTTCCTTACACATAAAGGTAGAATCAATGAGGCTGAAGCTCTTCTGAAAAAGGCGAGTATAAACTTCAATAGACTTATCGAAATGTCAAAAATCTATCCAAATCTTTTATACACTGGCGCCATAGATTCAGCTTTTGAAGAGTATTCTGAAGCTCAAATCTTTTTGAATCTTATTGAAAATAAAAGGTTTGTTGATCCAAAAGAAATTGATGTTCCAGATGAGGCTTATGTACTTGGCTTAGCGGACGTTATAGGCGAATTGAGACGTAGATCACTAGATCTTATAAGAAAAGGACATATTGAAGCTGCCGAAGAAAACTTGAACATTATGGAAACAATATATAATGAAATAATAAGTTATGATGAATTACTACTACTTATTCCCGGACTTAGAAGAAAATGCGATGTTGCTAGAAGAATTATTGAGGCAACTAGAGGCGATGTAACGACCGAGGTTAGAAGAATGGTGCTTAATAACGTTATGAAAGAACTACAAAAAACTTTAGAGAATCTAAAATGAAAGATAATCCAAGTTCAGAGAGGAAATCTATTTTGCTTAGAAACATTAATTTTTCTATAGAAAAAGCGAGAAAAATGCAGGCTACTCTTTCAAAAAGAGTTATTCGTAAAGACCAGCTAACCATGCCAATTAAATACGTTGCTGGCGTTGATGTTGCATATACAAGCAATCATTCAATCGGGGCTGTGGCAGTTTTAGATTACCATTCCATGAGAACCGTGGAATTAAAGGTGGCGATTACTGAAACACGTTTTCCTTACATACCCACACTTTTATCTTTTAGGGAGATACCCCCAGCCATCTCTGCAATAAGAAAATTAACTATTAAACCTGATGTTTTCTTGATTGATGGACAGGGAATCGCTCATCCATATCGTTTTGGCTTCGCAAGTCACTTGGGCGTAATTCTAGACGCCGTTACGATAGGTGTTGCAAAGAGCATCCTATGCGGGAAAGTTGCTGAAGGAGGAAGTAAGTTCTGGAAACCTATAATTTATGAGGGAGAAATTATTGGCGGAGCTGTATTTACCAAATTGGGCGCCAAACCAGTCTATGTTAGTATTGGACATAAAGTTTCTTTAGAAACTGCCATAAAAATTGTTTTAGCATGCTCAAGAGGACATAGAATTCCGGAACCATTACGTGAGGCACACATAACTGCCGAAAAAACTAAAAGGAGAATGACTTTGAAAAATGAATAGAGTCTCACTGAAAAAATACGTGGGGTGAAAAAGAAAATTTGGATCCTAAACTTAAGAAGATCATAAACAAGATCAAAGATGAAGCCCTAAGAAAGAGACTTCTAGAATTCTTAGATAATTTGTCAGTTGAGATAAATGGTAAATCTTATGTTGGATTACCGCTGAAGGAAGCTCCGGCAAGTAGATTTTATCATCATAGTTATCCGGGAGGCCTTGTAGAACATATTTTGTCGGTAATTAATATTGCTATGGCCCTTTGCAATTCCGTTGAGAAAATTTACGGCGGCAAGGTAAATAGAGATTTAGTTATCAGCGGAGTTATATTACATGACATATTTAAGCCTCTAACTTACGAAAAGAAAAATAATGGGACATATAGAAACTCACCGTTAGGTGAACGCTTAGATCACTTAACGTTAGTGGTAACAGAGCTTGTAAGAAGAGGTTTCCCACTTGACCTAATTCACATTGTAGCTGCTAGTCACGGTCAAGCAAGCCCAATAACGCCTAAAACTATTGAAGCTTTAATCTGCCACATTGCGGATGAAGCGGACTCGAAAATGAATGGTGAAGTCCTTAATGCGGCTAAATACTTGATTAGAGAAGTAACCGGCGAATCTTGGGATAAAATTGATTCAAAAACTGCCTTTAAGATCTTGATGTTGAAGGCTGAAGGCGGCTGGGAGGGCTTAAAGAAGGAAATCGAACGGCTTAAACCCTAAAAAAGGAAATATCTAGGGGCAGATTAAAAGTATTTAAGCCACGTTCTTTTCCCAGCTATCTTCAACCCATAAATAGCGGTTATAAATAAATTTATTACGAATAGGGTATACGTGAAATCTAATAATGAGTAATTACCTATCAAAAAGTTGTTCTCGAAGTACCATAGAAATGTACATATCGCAACGTAAATTGAGACGAAGCTAGAGATTAAATGAATCTTCATGATTAATCCATTTATTTTATGCACTTCCTTTTTAATACGATTGAGAATGTGTAATATTTTCGGAGAAACATCTGGCATATCATCTATTATAAGCGTTATACCCCAATAAAGAAGTAAAACCATGAATGGTTGACTATCTTGATATTGAAAGGCTATGAAATTAGAAGTATGAAGTAAAGAAAACAATATCGATAGAACAATGTAGATAAGGATTGATAGAAAACCATAAACATAATGGTGGAATAAAATCCTTCTGATATTGACCTTACCTAACATTCTCGCTGGAATAATATTCAATATTGATGTCAAAACAATAAACCAGAAGAGCGAGCTATCCACAAGATATGGCTTATAAAGATCCTCCCGAAATATTCCCCAGTACTGACTATATAACACACTCAGCGATGAGATTAAACTAACTACGAAGTTGAATATTAATGCTAAGCTAAGCACTTTCTTACCTAAAGCTATTAATGTTTTTTTGAGCATTAAATCCTAGGTAAGTGCATACAGATTTAAAGTTTACCGTATTCTCGAGATTAAGTTTCAGGCGAACTAATATCTATAATCTCAACTTCACGTCTATCTACGCTTAGGATCGCTATTGTAGATTTCCCAGTTAAATATCCGCAAACCTCTCCAGGATTTATCACTAAAGTTTTTCCAGCAACATATTTTTCAGCCTTATGGGTGTGACCGTGAATAACAACGTCATAGTAGTTTGAATTTATTAAGGCTTTAAGTAGATTCTCCTCCTCGCCGTGAATCAGCGCTATCTTTAAGTTATTCACGTTTATTTCCGCGAATTTACCATAAATCTGCGCTCCTATTTCATTGAATTTCTCTCTAAGAAGGTTCCTATCTCCATCATTGTTACCAAATACTCCGATTAGCTTAGCTTTCAGAGGTTTAAATCGTAGAACAGCGAAGGGAGCAACGTAATCCCCAGCATGAAGTACCAAGTCAACTTCTTCTCTATTTAATGTTTCTACAGCCCTATCAATAAATCGAAGTCTATCATGGGTATCTGCTATAACGCCTATCTTTCTAGTAGCAGACATTATAACACCTCTCTCTTACTCACATCATAAAAAATGTCAAAATGTCAATAAAAAATATTTTTAATTTCTTGCATGAGCCTTCTAATTTAAAATTAAATTATTTTTATGCGCTGAGTAATTACTAGTTAAAATACCTTCACTGAGATGGTTTAATTTACTAACAATTAAGTTTTGAGTGGCTGTAGTCACTCTGAGGAAATTTTTCTTTATTGAGATTTCTTCGTTGTTTTGTATCTTGTGAAGCCGCAATGTCCACATGCATAACGGTTTCCATGATCCGCCATAAAATAGCCTGGACCACATCTTTCACATACTGGAAGCAATCTTTTAAGCTTTCCATTTTCAATCTTGTAATAGGAAGATATGAATTTCTTTTTCGATTTGTCCTTTCCTGACATTTATTTTTCACTCCTCCTTTCTTTCTTGAGGAGAATTCCTAATTATTATATGTTCCGGTTCTACTTGTCTGGCTTGCTCAGGTGAATCATAAACATGAGCTTCACCCTTAGCTACCATTGTTCCAGTCATAGTTTCTATTTTTCTTATATATACTTTCTCGACGTCAACTTTAAGTATTCTTGCCAGTTCTTTCCTAACCTCTATACGTGATGGAGTAGCTGACCCCTCATGTGACAAACTAAAAATTATTTCATTTCTCTTAAGCAATTCATTGCGTTTATTATTCACTATTTCAATTTTCATGAAGGCTCATCTCCTTAGACTTAACCTTGATGATAATCCTCTACTTTAATTTTCTGGTTTATACTTCATCCTACTTATGATTTCACGCATTTTCCTCTTAATTTCCTCGGTAACATTAATTACAACTATGCCTTTATTAGGCTGACCATATACTACCATAGAATTTTCCGGAGCAAGAAGCACTGCAACAATTGTTAGGAGATCTTCCTCACCGTCGACCAAAACTCTCACTAATCCCTCAGAATTGATTGCTTCATCAATTATTCGCCAAGAATCCTCCGTGATTGTACCAGCCGGATTAATAAGCTTCAAAGTTTTATCGGCCTTAAAAGGTA
>CAZOWB010000013.1:0-11645 GCA_964583315.1 uncultured Candidatus Bathyarchaeia archaeon
AATACTATTCATATTATCCAGCCTAACTTACTACGGTTTTAAGAAAATTAGAGTTTTAGGTAATAGTCTCCCTAAAGCATCTTACTTTTTTACACTTCATATCTTAGGGCTTCTGCTGGCTTTAATCTAGCAGCGTAAATTGCTGGGTATGTTGCTGCGGCTAAACTGATTAGTCCAGCTATCCCAATAGACATACCGATGATACGTAGGTATGCAAGCATAGCTCCTTCAAAGAATACATTTATGCCCTGCAATGAATACATCGCTACAGCAACGATCCATCCGATTATCGCTCCGATTACTCCACCAAGTATGCCTAGCAATAAAGCCTCTATCAAGAATATTTCTAAAACAGCGCCATCTGTTGCGCCTAAACATTTTATTGTGCCTATTTCCTTATAACGCTCCGTTACTGACATTAACATTGAGTTAACTATTCCAACACCGCATACAAGTAGAGCTATTATTGCAACCCATATCTGGTAGGCTTCTGTTCCACGCCCTCCTATTTGTCTAAGTATTTCACCCATTGTTAAAAGTGAAACTAGAAAAGCGATGCTTAATAAGACAGATAATGAAGTTATCATTGTTCTTGTGAAGCGCTTTCTTATGCTCTCTATACAATATTTGAATGCTTCGCTGATTGGGAATTTTATGCTTCCAACTTCACCAATTTCAACTTCTTCGCTCATTTTAACTTCACTTTTACATCTTATTTTAAGAGAATTTATATTAAAGGCATATTTAAGCTTTAAATTTTGCGTCAGATTTATTATTGCTTCCTAGAATAGTATTCATACGAGTTTCATTTAAAGCTGTGGAATATTGCTTTATTTAGGTAATTAAATGCTAAACCAAGCTCCTCCGGCATTAGCTCTCTAACTCTTCGATGATTAAATGGCATTGAATCGATCACTTGTTTCATATCATCTTTTGAGAATCCAATCTCATTAAAGAACACTTGAACAGCATTTTTCAATTTCTTGTTTTTCTGCGTGAAAACAGCACGTATAAAGCTAAAAAACATCTCTTCATTCTCGACATTAAAAGGGGGTTTTCTAGGTCTTAAACGCACAATCATAGAATTCACTTCTGGAGTTGGCCAGAAACACTCTTTTGGAATATGATCCAGAAGATCGGTTTCAGCGTGATAGTAAACTGATACAGTGAGCCTCCCATAATCTTTTGTGCCGGGTAAAGCTGCTAAGCGCCTAGCGAATTCCTCTTGAAATGTTAGAACCGCGCACCTATAATTCCTTTTGAAAAGCCAAAAAATTAGTGGCGATGATATGGAATATGGTGGAACAGAAACAAGCTTATCAAATTCCGGAACCGGAATTTTCAGTATATTGCCCCTTAAAATTATTACATTCTTATAATTACGTAAGCGGCTAGCCAAAATCCTAACGAGCTTCGGATCGATCTCCGCAGTTATAACTTGACCAGCTACTCTAGCTAAGCGTTCCGTAAGAAAACCTAGTCCAGCTCCAACCTCTAAAACAATGTCTTCTTTATCGATAGACGCATAAGAAATCATTTTTTCTATAATATCCTCTCTAACAAGAAAGTTTTGGCTTAACCTCTTTTTTGGCCGTATCCTGTAGACGCTGAGGATTCTTTTAGTCTCTTTTAACAATTCCATCTTTCTCAATAATGTCTCGCATAATATTTACCTTAAAAATGCTTTCTAATCGAAACGTGTGCTATTAGCCTCTCGTAAAAAGTCTATATTTGCTACTGCCTGAAAGTTCCTCTATAATTCTCTTGGTGATAAGCTTTACTGGATTAGGTATATTTGCGCGCTTTTGCAAATCTTGAAAATTTTCAAAGGGCTTTTTTTCTCTTTCATCCAAAATTTTCCACATGTACTTCTTTCCAATTCCAGGTATGAGTTCTAGGGCGTGCATTCTGGGTGTTATGGGCTTAGCTGTATTAAAGAAATTCACGAAATCTCTTTCTCTATTCAAAACTATTTTCTCAATAACGTTTTCAAGTTCTATTTTGGCATTAGCTGTAAGTTCATCATAGCTTGTCCTACCAATTATATAAGATATTTCTTTACGTGCGTCTCTTCCAACATAGACTCTATCTGCAGGTTTAAGAATAACACCCTCCTTTACTGCTGCTTCCAGAAGAGTAAAGTATTCTTCACCAATTAGCTGAACGATGGCTCCGGCTCTACGTTTCAACCTTAAACCCGGTTTTCCGTAAGGTAGGTAATCTATTACATAAGCGTATTCTTCATAAATCTGCTGATGACTTCTTTCCCTACGTTCCATCACGCTCACTTTCTCCACTTAAATGTGTTAAAAACTTCAAACGGAAAATAAACAAACTCTTGTTATCGCTCTGCTCTTTCTCTATGTTTTTTTGTTGTAAATGTCAATGTTTTTCTAAAAGAGTGTCCTCTAATCCCCACTACCCATCACCAAACACTAAAATTTAATAGTGTTCAACTACTAATAACTTTTATCCTTATTCCTTTCTATATTTATTCAAAAGATTTAAAATTTTTTCCAACTTTGATGTTTCAACTATTTTACGTCCACCAGCCAAGAATATCCTCAATTCTTCTATACTTTTAGGCATAACATTCACTATTTGAACTGCTTCCTCCTCCTCTAATGTTCCATCAGCCTTTAATTCTTCCAGAAGCTTTCTGGCGGATTCTGGGTCTAAATGAGACATTTTAGTTGCATAATCTAGGGATCTGCGTTGAAATTGATCTAAATTCTCTCTGCCTAGGGATTCCAGAATTTCCTTAACTTCAGGGATCGTTATTGGCTGTATCTTTAATATTTTTCTAGGCATATTTCAACTTCACCCCATAAAAGGTTTTAGGTGTTCAGGTCTAACAATTATTTCTTTCACGGATTTCCCTTGTGTAACACTAATTTCATATGCTCTTCCCCTCTTACCGATTATCACTCCAACTTTTCCTTGGTATCTCCGATGGGGCATGCCCCTATGTATGCTTGGATCTATGTCGATTACCACTCTATCACCCGGTTTATATTCATATAGCAACCTACTTAAACTACTTTTTCCTCTTTCTCTGGGCTTCTTTCTTAGAAGTGCACGTGTTTTCCTACGTAAACCATGAGATGCGGGCATTTAAATCACCCTTTTTTAGCTAATACGTTTAGTACGTCAAGTTCTATTGGAGTGGCCTCAGCATTAATTATTTCTGAGACGCTTGGGCTGGTTCGTCCTTTATCTCCCGTCACTAGTTCTTTCACATATAATCCTCCTTGGCATCTGATTTTCATTTCTATGCTGTCATTTGACAACCTTTTTATCTTGGTCTCATATATGTGTTTTTCCCGTAATCGATCTGATCTACGATGTAATACGCGTATGGGTGTACGCTGGTATATAGTGGTATCTGTGAGTTCTTTCTCTAATCTTGCTATTTCCTCGTCGGTGATTTCCCTATCAAATTTAACGATGACTTTATAAATTTTTTGGGCGTCCTCCATGCTTTTAAGTTTTCTAACTGTATTTTTATCCGCATACCTGAGATTTAGCACCTCAACTTTCCCTTTAGCATACTCATTAATGGCTTTTTCAAGCTCATTCAAATCTAATTTTCTTTTCTTAGGTCTCTTAATCTCGATCACGAATGGTCTGCCGCGTCCAAGCATACGCGCGTCTCTATCTTCGCGTCCAGCGGCATGAAAGGCTGTTTCTTCACCGAATGTTCTATCCAATATTGGTTTGGCGATTAATTCTTCGACTGACTCAGGATATATTTTTCCAGTCCAATTACATCTTTTACATCCTTTTCCACCGCACTTAACACATATCCATTTAGATTGAGGTATTCCCCGCATGAGTTTTCTATATCTTCCAGCTATAAAGAGCGAGTTAGATTGTATTTCCACTTCCTCGGTGAATGGATTTACAAGAATAACTATTTGTGGCTTCATGTAATTAACTTTCTTCTTAACCCTTTGAACTAACCTCTTTCCGATAACCCTACTAAATTCATTCTTTATGCTCTCACCATACTGAACGCCAAATTCTGCTTTAAATTCATCCTCACGCTCTTCAATCCTAAGAGGAAGCTTAATACCAACTAAGAAATCGTCATATTCATACTCTTTAAGCATCTCAAGAATTTTATCAACTAAAATCTGGATATTATCAAATCGTCCTTCACAAAGAAAACACTTTTCCTCCTCACCAACCTTTCTTCTCATTCTCCTAAGTAAATCCGACGCCATCTTAAATGAGCCGTGTGTAGCCAATAGCTTGAGAATGGCAACCCCCCTCATCTTTATTTTTCTCTCTTTTGAGAGAGCCATTTCATGAGCGGCTATTGCAAGAAGAGTTTTTATCGCCTTCCCCCGCTCACAATTATCCAAGCCGAAGCCTAAAAGAGCGAATTGTCTACCCAAACAGCTATCACATAAAGGATACTTCTCAAGCATCTTAAGAGCCATCTCAAGTATTTCCGCAGGCCCCCTGCCGTTAATCTCCTTCACCTATCAGCCGCCTCACTTAACCGATTCTCTTTATAATTGAGAAGCACTCAAAGAAAACGTTTCCGGTAAATGTTGCTCAGAAAACAAAAAACTTAAAATTTTTATATAGAAATATCTCTCATTAATCTTTAGGTGATGGCCGCGGTAGCTCAGTTTGGGAGAGCACCCGGCTGAAGAAGACGCAAATGAGTCATAATTTCTCCTGAAACCGGGCTGTCGCCGGTTCAAGTCCGGCCCGCGGCACCACATTTTTATCTTTCAAGGTTATTTTCGGTTGATTCCGTCCTTTTATGCAAAAGATAAAAAGATAAGGAAAATACTTTTTATTTTCAAGTTTATTGGAAAACCCGTTCATAATGGCTCTGATTCCAGATTATAACATTTTCCTTTTATAGAAGAAAATTGTGATAGCTATTCCAATACATGCTCCGATTATAAGCAGTATTATCAGTCGGGAGTAATCTTTTCTCCATACAGCCTTTATTTCTCTTGGTCCATCAACATAAACCTTGACTATTCCCCTATCTACTATTTTATCTTCAGGTTTGAGTCCCTCAAAGTGATCAAAGACTTTCAGGATTAAAAATCCCGTCACTGTTCTATCTAACTTTATGGTGGCGTAGTTTCCCTCATAATACCATCCTGACCCAAAGATATCGCCGTACTCAGTGTCTGCAGAAACATAATACATGTTTATCTTCGGTATTAGAGCATTTAAGAGGTTCTCTCTCCACTTTTCTTCCTTTGGGTTATAAGCCCCAAAACCAGAACAGAATTCCCAATAGCACCATGCAATATTTCTTTTCTCAGCCTCTCTAGCCACAAAATATGTCCATCTAACCCTAGAGTTCATGTCTGCTTTACTGTAGGCCCCAAATTCCCCAAGGAATAAAGGCACATTATTATGTTCAAGAGACCATTGAACAGCTAAGTCAAGTTCGTCTCTGATCTGTTCCTGTTCCTCCTCTGTTCCCAACCATTCTCTGCCTACTGGCGGAGATGGATTAACCCATTCAGCTCCCTGATGAGTGAATTCAAAGGGAGTGTATAAATGAAAAGTTACTATGATGTTCTCATCATCTTCTGGTATTACTAGATCCTTAAGTCCATAGATGCTATTCCAATTAGCCGGGCCAACTATTAGCTTTCTCGCGGGGTTGGTTTCTCTAATGATGCTTATCGCTTCTTTGAGGAAATCATTCCATAGTTTGCTTGTTAACTTTCCATGCGGTTCATTAAGTAGCTCAAAATAAAGATTTTCAGGATAATCTTTATAATGCTCTGATATCTGCCTCCATAGAGCCAAAAAACGATCTTTATGTTCTAGAGGTTTTTGCATAATCTCTTCATAATGATGAATATTTATTATTGTAATTAGATTCTGTTCTAGAGCCTTATTCACAACATGGTCTACTCTGTCGAAGAAGGAGCTGTCAATCTTATAGGGTGGATCTTTCTCTGCGTGAGCTGACCATCTTATTGGAATCCTAACAGTGTCAAAACCAGCCTCCTTTATTATGCTAAAGTACTCGTCTTTTATATAAACTCCCCATTGTCCTTCTTCAGGAGCATCCAAAGCGTTTCCAATATTTATTCCCCTGAACATTCTTAGACTAGCCTCCTCACCATTATAAATGAACATGCCGGCATGTCCGTCATATTCTTTTGATAAGGAAAAGAAAGAAAAAGAAGTCAATAAAAATAATGTTAGTAACGGCAGGATGCAATAGGAAAACTCATTACTAAATATTTTCCTCAAATAACCCAAAATATTCGCATCTTGCAGTAAAGGTTTATCGTACTTTATGATCAATCCCCTCTCAAATTTAATAATGTTTCTTCTTGTCTTTAAGCGTCTTTTTATAAGTTATATTAGTCTCGTGGTGATTGTTATAATTAAATCTCCTCAATGAAAATGTGGTTAACAAGATAAACATCCTTCATAAAGATGTTTTTGTCTATAGCTTACGATAGAGAAGGAGCCATTATTTTGTCTTTAAGATCGTCTTAGCTATTTTAGGACGTGTCTTGTCAAGTCGGATATTCTGCTGTCATTATAGCCAATAACAAAGCTTTTTATACGATCATTAAGGGGCTTTATCCATTTATCCGGTAAGTTCTTTGCCCCCAAGGATTACCCCTAAAATGGCCCCCTGTGGTGGCGCCATTATAATTTATCTGGTCGCATAAAACCCCCTACTCCTGTTTTTCTTAAGATTTCGTTTATATAGGAAAGTCTATGCTTCAACTACAGGAGATTAACGCCGTTTTCCCTGACACCTAAAATTGTAGAATTCTTTTTATTTTATGAATGTTAAAAAACAGATAATCTAGGTGAATATTGTTCGATATGAAATAACATGAAAGAAATTCAAATATGATACTCGAGCCACGATTTAATGATTGAATCCTATTAATTCCTAGAAATAAATTTAACGATATTTTTAAATTGTGGGTCTGCCCCCCTTTTAGTGTGAAAATGATAAAAATCCATTCTATAAAGAAATTTTCAATTTCAATCTTTATTTTAGTCATTTTACTATGTTTTCTCTCCAAAACTATTGTCAGTAGCGCTGAAAAATCTGTATCTACTGAAGTTTATGTTTATGGTTTCCCAGACTCCCAAACAATGGAAGAAATAAAAGACTATTTTAGTAAATTACCGGAGATTAAGGTTGTTTTTCGTTACTTAAATAACTCAAGGTGTTTAGAAGAGTTATTGAAAATAATTGATATATTAATTGAACAAAATGTCCCAATTTTGCCCTCAAACATATGCATTATTTGTGAGATGAAACATGCGAGCTGGCGAGAAATATACATGAGCTATTCGATTCCCCTGATGCTTGTTTTTAAAGATAAAGGTTTAACCGCCATTACGATTTCAGGATATGATGTGAATGTATTAAATCAAGCACTTGCATATTCTAATGATACATTAATAGTCTTCTTACCGAACGGAAACGTTATTTCACTAGATGAGGAAGCGAAAAGCAAACTAGAAGATTTATTCGGAAAGAAGAGAAAGGAGCCGTTAATTGATGTTTTTCGGGTTTTGCCTCTTATTGTTATGGCGGCTTGTGCTGATGCTATAAATCCCTGCGAGTTTTTCGTTTTAATAGTTTTCCTTTCATTGGTTGCCATGCGATTGGGGAAGGGCGCCATACTAAAGTTTGGACTTGCATATTCAATTGCTATCTTCATTATCTATTTCATGATGGGAATCGGAATATGGAAGCTAATTGGCTATATCCGCGAAGCAAAAATATTTGTCGTCATCCTAGGCTTATCCCTCGGATTCAGATCAATCCTAAACTTCCTATTCAGCCTTTTTGGCTTATCGATTGGTCTAAGAGAAACCATCGGAGGCTTCTTAAACCGAAGATTTAAGCGCATTCCAGACTTCCTCTCTAAAAGGCTTGCCGAACGCTTAAGAAGTTTTTCCAGCAATCCTTTATCAGCCTTTCTTATAGGAGTGATCACAAGCGCCTTCTTACTTCCATGCACGTCAGGACCATACCTAATAGCATTAAGTCTCATAGCAGATTTAGAGACAAAAGTTCAGGGAATTCTGCTTCTTCTATTATACAATAGCATAATCATCGCTCCCTTCTTAATAATAACATTAGGCATTCATATCCTAAAACTAAAAACCAGCGAACTAAAGAAATGGTCCTCCACCAAACAAAGATGGCTAAATCTAGCGGGAGGACTACTAATGATAGCCTTAAGCATATACTTAATAACCTATACGTTTTAAGTTAGTTCTCGGATTCGTGATTTTACTGAGGTTTAAAGTTTTTCAACGAGTCTAATCCTATATCTTTCGCTTTCGAGCTTCTTCAGCTTTTTAACTTCTGATTCAGGTAGGGATTTAGGTCCTCCCAGAAGATTTGATATTAGCAGGATTTTTGCGAAATCCTCTAAGAGCTCGGTTCTTTGGTAAGCCTGCTCAAGACTAGCTCCTAACGTTATTGTTCCATGATTTGCAAGTAATAAAGCATTATACTTTTTCGCGTATTCCGCTACTTTTTCCGCCAATTCCTCTGTTGTTGGGGTAACATACTCAACTAGGGGTATTTCCCCCACCATTGCTATAATCTCTGGATAAACTGTGTGGTCGAGCGGTATTCTAGCGCAAGCGAAACCTGTGCAGAAAGGCGGGTGTGCATGAACAATAGCCATAACGTCCTCTCTAATCTTGTAGATGGCTGTATGCATGGGGGTCTCTGATGTAGGCTTAAGTTTGCCCTCAAGAACTCTTCCCTCTAAATCGATCTTTAATATGTCTTCAGCGCTTAAGAAGCCTTTACATAATCCACTAGGTGTTATAAGAATTTCTTCAGTTCTAGGTATTCTGGCGCTTACATTTCCTCCGGCTCCCGCCACTAACCCCCGCTCATAAAGTCTCCTAGAAACTTCGACGAGCTTTCTTTTTATCTCAAACTCTCTTCTCTCCATCTCTCCATCTCCCCTAAGAACTCCTCTCCATAGTTTGTACATAATTCCTTAATATTTGTATTTTGTACTTTGTAATTTTTAGAGCTGTAAAGTTCAAAATTTTGAACTTTATATTCCAGAGTTCATAAATGTATGAACATTCCGAATTTAGCTTCCTTAAACCATTTGATTCGTCATTCATCCTTTATGTCTCTCACATTAAGGTTTCTATAATTTATCCTTTTTCAAATAAGATTTGGAAAGGAACCTTGGGATCTCATTAGTCCAGTTATTGTCGGAGGAATAGTAGCAGGCTAGCGTAGGGCTGCCGCCGTTGTGATCGCCAAATTACTATGGACCTACCTACTAAACTGGGGGTAAGATTTTATCTTTTAAATTATTTAAATAATTCGGCTTTAACAAAATTAGTGAATAATTAGGAAGGAAGGTTTGCTTATGGCGAAAGATTTGCGAGATCTATTGGAAGAAGGCTTTTTATTGAAGAAGCATTTCGGTTGGAAACTAGCTATATGCCAACATCCAATGTATTTGCTGATCGATGAAGATAGGGGTGTACCTACTGTTGGTGAGAGAATTCCACCTTGGGGGGCACCTAATGCAGCAGAATACGTTGAGAGAATTAATAGGAACATGGATGCACTTGAGAAGTTTCCAGACCTAAGATTGAATTACCAGTTCTCAGGGGTGGAAATGGAAAGCATAGCAAGAGACTTTCCAGACGTAGTTGAACGGATGAAAAAACTTTATGAAAAGGGTTTGCTTGACTTCATAGGCGGCTCATTCTCTCAACCCCACTTCCAGATTTTAGGCGCAGAAAGCAATTGGCGACAATTCGAGTATGGGTTAAATGTATTCCAAAAGATCTTCGGGAAAAAGATTAAAGTGTATGCTAGGCAGGAAACCGGCCTCCACCAACAGATACCTCAAATTTTAAAAAAGTTCGGTTATGAATTCATGGTTGCCCCTCCCTTCCCTTGGGCGATGAAAATAATTGGAAATAATGTGGAGTTAACAGCCTCCTCTCGGGGAATCGATGCAATTAGTGGATGTGAAATTCTTTATGCCAAAGCCTTAGATGGCACAAAAATGCCCTATTATATAGGAATTTTTATTGATTCTGAGCGCCTAAAAGAGGAATTTCAAAAGGACATGTACTCCGGCCCCCAAATATGGATGTATTTCCCGGATTTAGTTGAGATTGATCAAAAGATTTATGATAAGTTAAAGCGAGTTTTCGAGTTTGTTCTGTTAGAGCAGGCCTTAAAAGAAAGATTTCAGGAGCAGACTCCTCAGGGAGAGGTAAGAATCTTCACTTACTGGTCTTATATAGAGGGCGTATGGGCTGAAGAGCTCCTAAGAAAGAATAAGATGGCTGAAGAAATGGCAATTCTCGCAGAATGTATATGTTGCATGGGAAAAATCGCCGGATTGTCAATCAGCAAAAATGATGAAATTAGAAAAATATGGCATACAATTCTTAAGTATCAGCATCATGATGTTTACTGGATTGAAGTAACAGATTTGCGCAGAAAAGCTATTAATCTGCTGGAGGACTGTATCCGCCGTAGCCATCAGATAATGGCTGACGTGGCAAAAGAACTCGTCGAGAAAAATCAGGAGTCCTTGGCGGTATTTAACGGTTTACCTAACGAGAGAAAATGCTTAATTGATATCCAAAGCAGCGAATTTCCAGCGCCTGATTTAAAATTTCAGAAATTCAGAGATAAATTCTTCGGCTTTGTGCAACTCCCAGCCGGAGGATTTAAAAGCTTCGGGGCTTTAAAAAGCTCCTATTCCACATCAGAAGAAAAACCACTCCCAAAAAAGATAACGACGAATAATTACAGTATAGAGTTCTCTGAAGAAGGACTAATAGAACAAATAATTGTTCCTAGTTATGGAGAACTGCTTAAACCGGATAAGTATTTAGGCGGTGAGATGAAAGCGTTAATATCCAACAGATGGGTGGATAACCGCTCAGCGGTCTGCCGCTTCTATTCAGGAGATGTCGCATATGTTCTGGAAAGATATTCTCATTTGGGTAAAATACCGGTTTCAGAAAGATACTTCTTTTTCCGAAATGAAAACTTAATAAAAGCTGAAGTCGAATTTAACTTCAACGGTGACGAAGTCGGATTTTTCCCGATCGACGAAACGAAGATTAACGTTTACTATCCAACGATTGGCTCTAAAATTTATCATGATATTCCCTTCGGATACGTTCAGGCTAAAGAAAAAAGACCGCTGTTCGCTATTAATTGGTTATATTGCGGTGGATTAGTATACGTAAACCGTGGAAACGTTAAACATTGGGTAAGAGACGGCGTTATTGCAAACGTGATTGCATGGGGAGGGTTTTCCTTCACAAACAGAATACACTTTAGCTGGGCGGAAAAAACTCAGTATGACATCCGCCTCTATGGCAAACATAAAATCGAATACTTCCTAATACCTTGGGGAGAATTCAACGGAAACAAAATAGTGAGAGAAGTCAACAATATAACATTTCCTGTGTTTGTAACGAAGGGTGAGGGTGAAAAATCCTTCTACCGAGTAAACGATGAAGACTTAGCTATAACTTCAGTATACGAAAAAAATGGTGAGGTCTGGGTGAGAGGCTATAAGCTTCCCTCTGAAAGAAAAACAAAATATCGTGACTGGGAAATCTTCAATAAGCCCCTACATAAGATTTAAAAA
>CAZOWB010000014.1:0-7187 GCA_964583315.1 uncultured Candidatus Bathyarchaeia archaeon
AGCAGACGATCCACTTAACCGCTAACGGCCCTCACCTTAAGATCTAGTTCGATAACATCCCTTTAAGAATTTTTCGATCCGAACAGCTCATCTCAACAAGAATTTCATTAATCAAAGTAAATCAAGCAACTTCCAGATTAAACATGCATAATCTCAATATGAATCACCGCACAGCCTTTCGCTAGTTTATCCGCCCCCGAAATCCATTCTCCTAAGCTTCCTACGTAGACGCATGGCCTCCAGCTACATCACCGTCAGAAAGTTACATAAATCCTCCTAAGTTTTCATCTCTAGAATAGCCTGAAATGAACAGGCGTGAAAAGTTGAATGGAGATAGCTTTGACAATAGAATTATCTGTTTGCTTTATATTTCCGCGCCTAGTATACTTTTAGCTTTTCAATTCTGACTCTTCTAGCTTACAGAACACTTACTATTTTTGTTAGGTTTGATTTTCGTTATGAGAAAAATATAAAAATCACAATTGAAGCAATAAAATATATGACTCAGGAGCTACTTCAAGTAAAAAAGATAGACCAGATAGCAATCGTAGTTCATAATCTCGAAGATAAAATGAAAAAAATTACTGAAAATATAGGATTAAAACCATGGCAGATATATGTGTATGAACCTCCTAAGTTGACAGAAACATACGTAAGAGGTGAAAAAGTAGAGTATTCACATAAAATCGCTTTAGCGTATTTCAATAACGTGCAGCTAGAAATAGTGGAACCCCTTAAAGGCGAGAGCGTTTACAAGGAATTTCTTCGAGAAAAAGGAGAAGGGCTTCACCATATAGCCACCTTCTATGACTCGTTTGATGAGGTTAAAAGACAATTGTCATACTTTGATAAAAGAGGCATAAAGGTGCTTCAGAGTGGAAGGTATATTGATATTCGCTTCTACTATCTGGACACCATAGATTTACTTGGCTTCATCTATGAAATCTGCTATATTCCACCTGAAGGTCTAAAATACCCCCCTGACAAAGTTTATCCGTAGTAAGGTGTTGAACCTCTTTACACCGCATTCAAAAATTTATAATTTTTAATATCGCTGCTTAATAGTAGGTTAATGCGGTAATTAATCTTTAACTCCATTGAGCGGGTCAATTATTGAGATATCTTATCGCTAACCATTTTCTAAAAGGGAGGAGCTTAGAAGCGAAAGGTGATCATGAAGTAATTTCAGAACTAGTTAAAGTGCAACCAGATCGAAATGGAAGGAAGATAGTGATGTTTAATTTTTTGATGGTTTTTCGCTTAACGATTCATCCTTTTTCTACTTGAAGTAAGATTTAAATAATCCTACTCACCCTAAACTTACGCCATGACGGAGAGGTCGAATTTTCTAGAAAAAAAGATAGACAGGAGAAAAGCATTAGGTAGTGCTGCTAAAGTTGGTATTGCTGCTGGTGTGGGCGTCGTTGTTGGTGCAATAGCTGGCTATTTAGGTGGAGCCGCGGCCGCCCCTGCTAAAACGGTCACAAAGACAGTAACGTCGACTTATACTACAACGGTTGGAGGCGCAGCTGCTCCCACAACGGTTACGGTCACGGCAACCGCCGCTGCTGCAGTATCTTCAACACAACGAGTTATTGAAGAAGCTCGAAAGAAATACAAAGGTGTTAAAGTGACGGTTTGTTGTGAGTCAGGACATGATGAAAAACAGATGACGGCTTTTGCTGAAAAGTGGAAAGAGTTGACAGGAATGGAAGTGGAAGTATTGCCTGCACCTGTTTTTGCCGTAAGAGAAAAGGTGATTTCTGAAGGGACAGCTAAAACCGGAGCTATAGATGCTGTTAATGCATTCCCTATATGGTTTGCAGATCTTGTAGAGGGCGGCTTCTTAGAGCCAATAAATGATTTTATAGAAAAGTACCAGCCGGATATGTCAGACTTTGTCTATTTAAAATATTTTACAACATTAGGTGAAGATGGTAAAATTTACGGCTTCCCGATAGACCTAGACGATTTTATACTCTATTATAGGCGGGATATTTTTGAAAATGAAGAAGAGAGAGCGGCATTTAAGGAGAAGTATGGACGCCCATTGGAGCCTCCAAAGACATGGAAAGAATTTGAGGAAATAGCTGCATTCTTTAAGAGGGCAAGGGGGGAAAAGCTTGCAGGACAAACGATCGACTTTGATTTTGGCGGACATGTTGAATTTAGGGCAAGAGAAGGTGTATATAATTGGTTCTGGAACAGGGCGGCATCGTATGGAGTCAGATATTTCAAAAAGACGGAAACAGATTTAATACCTGGAATAGATACACCGGAAGCTGTTCAAGCTTTAGAAGATATGATAGCTGTTAATGCTTATGGAATTCCGGCAGCGGAATCAGTATCGTGGGAGGAAACTATAGGAGCTTTCATGGGTGGTCACGCGCTGATGAACATATTCTGGCCCATGATGGGGAAAATGGCTCAATACACCGTTGATTCTAAAGTAAAGAACAAAGTAGGATATGCTGTTATGCCTGGGGTCAAACAAGGTAGCATAATTTATAGACGATCTCAGATGGCCGCGGGTAAGACGTTGTGCCTGACATCGGATTCAAGAAATAAAGAGGCAGTGTATTTGTTTATGCATTGGCTCTGTAGCCCAGAAACACAGTTTGAGATGGCTATGTATAATAAACCGGATTCCCTTGGAGCGATGGATCCCATAAGGTGGAGAATACTATATAGCAAGGAAATCGTAGAGCATTTTGTTAAGGATGGTTGGAAATATGCTGCAGAATTCTACGAAGCACATAGAAGCAATGCCATGATTGGACATCCAGAGATCAAACTCCTTGGCGCAATGGAGTATTGGGATAAATTAGATTATGAGTTAGTTGAAGCTATTACAGGCTCGAAGTCTGTGGAGCAGGCTCTTTCTGATGCTGCAGCCGCTTGGGAAGACATTACTAAGGATTATGGAAAGGACAAGCAAATGAAACTATATGACCCGGAGCTTTATGAGCTGGGAGGTCTATATTAGATAATTGGGGGAGGTTAGGGAAATGCCTAAGCATAGGAACATAATTCCCATTTTTTTGGTCCTCCCCACAATTATCTTGCTTCTGTTCATTATGCTGTATCCTCTAGTCTTCTCCCTGTATGTAAGCTTTCATGAATGGAATCTGGTTAAAGCTGGAGGGGTTATGAAATTCATAGGCTTTCTCAATTATCTTAAGATAGCTACAGACTTACGATTCTGGAATTCTATTAAAAACACATTAGTTATAACGGCCATCTCAGTACCAATAGAATTCATATTAGGATTATCGCTAGCAATCATCTTTAGTGGACAAGTAAAGGGTAAACGTATTCTTCAGACAGTTCTTTGTCTTCCAATGATGATAGTCCCCGTAATGGCGGGTCATATATGGAGAATCATGATCGTAAAAGAATTTGGGCCCATTGACTTTTTCTTCACAGAAATCCTGAAAACGCCAGTGGACTGGTTAACAGATCCTGTAGCTGCAACAGTAGCTGTATCTATCGCTAACATCTGGCAATGGTTCCCATTTATGTTCTTAATACTATTGGCCGGCGTCATTTCCGTTCCGGTTGAGTTGCAAGAGGCTGCTCAAGTAGATGGAGCTTCAGACTGGCAGATCTTTAGAAGCATTACGTTACCCATGATAAAGCCTCTAATTACCCTAGCATTAGCTCTTCGAATCATGGAAGGGTTGAAACTTTTTGACATAGTCTTTCTAATCACTAATGGGGGCCCGGGGATTGCAACCGAGACTGTGTCAATGTATATTTTCAGACTAGGGTTCTCCTTCTTTGATATGGGATATGCTAGTGCTGCCACTTACATTTTGATGATCATATCTTCCGTCATCTTAGTAATATTAATGCAACTAATGATGAGAGGAGGGGTTGGTAAATGAAATCAAGAGATGTATCAAAATTTGGAAGACTACTTGCCAAATACATAGTTATACTCTTCGCCGTCTTTTACGCTATTTTCCCTATCTATTGGACGGTTAATACTGCTTTCAAAGGGAGAGTTGAACTTTACAAATATCCCCCATCCTTCATTCCTGAGAATCCTGCGGGCATCATTACTAACTTTAATCATGTCCTTGTTTCGGGGACTCTCAGAGCCGTACTGAATAGCTTAATAGTGGTTCCTACAGCGACGATAATCGGCTTACTTATCGGTACTTTGGCGGCATATGCTTTGGCAAGATTTAAGGTTGGAGGAAACTTTTTACCGTTTTGGATTTTCACTCAACGTATGCTTCCGCCAATAGTGTTTATCATCCCTCTTTTCATGATTTTCCAGCCATTAAATCTGATAAACACATATCAAGGAATAATTCTCATTTATGCGGCTTTTTCTCTTCCTTATGTAGTATGGATGATGCGCGGCTTCTTTGAGGAAGTTCCCATTGAGATAGAAGAAGCGGCCTTAATTGATGGATGTTCTCGATTAAGAGTATTCATCTCAATCACTTTACCATTGGCGGCCCCAGGTCTTATAGCGACTTTCCTATTTACGTTTCTTCTAAATTGGAATGAATTCCTATTCGCACTCGTGCTCCTGAGATCAAAGGAGGTTTTCACAATTCCAGTTGGCCAATACATATTCTTCTGGGGGCCAACCTCCGGTATATTGTGGGGGCCTGCATGCGTTCAAGCTCTAATAGCTATTGCTCCAATAATCGCGATGTCGTTCTACATACAAAAGTATATGATCAGAGGGTTAACCTTTGGTGCTGTAAAGGGTTGACGGATGAGGCTCATAGTTTTATTGAACTAAAACTCAGTGATAAGCGGATCATAGGGTCATATGAGCTACAGTTAAATTATTTCCTTTGGCTCTAAAGAAGACCCATTAAGATTTTTGATTTCTTTCACTTGTTATCGTTTGTAGTTGATGATGGCCGCGATAAAAGCATATTTATATTCAAGTTTAACGACTTCAATACGCGGCATGGAAAACCTATCGCCTAAGATATTCACTTCACATCAACGAATATACGTTGATAATGAAATTAGGAATAGCAATATTTATGTTGCTAAGAAAATAAAGGAGCTCCTTGGAACAAGTTTCGGCCCGAAGGGCTCGCATAAACTATATGTAAGTAAGAGTGGCAAGATGATCTTAACTAAGCAAGGATTTAAAATACTAAATATATTACCGCTCAATCATCCAGTTGCTAAAATTTTTGCGGATATTGCAGAGGCGCAATTTGAAGAGTGTGGAGATGGGACGATCTCTGCGGTTATTCTTTCTGCAGAATTATTAGATATTTCCAGCAGGTTACTTGAGAAAGGACTTAGCCCAAGGATTCTTCTCGAAGGGTTTAAAGAAGCTGGCTTAAAAGCTTTAGAGCTCTATGAAAATATATCAACACCAGTACAGCTTGAAGACGTTAATTCGCTAATGGACATAGTAAAAACATCAATTGCGAGTAAAGTACAACCTGAAGAGGTTACCGTATTAGCAGATCTTATTGTTAAAGTTTGGCTAATGGTAAATAAATTTGAAGAATGCAACTTTTCTCCTCAGGATTGCATAAAAATTAGCAAAATAAAAGGAGGCTCTTTAAGAGAGTCAAAAGTTATTAATGGATTAGTTATACATACCCAAATTGCCCATCCTGATATGCCCAAGATCATTAAAAATGCAAAGATAGCATTAATAGATCAAGGTCTGTCCGTACGTAAAACTAAACTTTCTGCTAAGGTTGAGGTAAATGGCTTTAGAGGATTGGCGGAAATTGTTCAATGTGAACGAGAAATTATGAGGTCAATCGCTAGAAAATTAGTCGAGGTCGGGGCAAACGTAGTTTTTTGTAGGCGGGGTATACATGATGCAGTGCTTCATTACCTATCTAGAGCAGGAATAATAACAACTAAAAGGGTAAACATGTCTGATTTTGAGAAGTTATCAAAGGTCACAGGGGCAAAAATTGTAAATTGTGTTGAGGAATTAAGAAAATCCGACTTAGGATTTGCGCGATATGTGAAGGAAGAAAAGATACAAGGAGATAAAATCGTAATAGTAGAAGGTTGTGGACAGCCCGGGTCAACAACCATATTACTCAGAGGGGTTTCAGAGAAGCTTCTTGAGGAAGTGGAAAGGACTATTATAAGCGCGCTGAAGTCCATTAAGGTTCTCGTGCATGAAAGTAAAGTTGTTGCTGGTGGAGGTGCGTCGGAAATTAAAGTTTCATTGGCATTAAAGGAATATGCTAAAAGTATACCAGGAAAGCGCCAAGTTGCTGTAGAGGCATTTGCCGAAGCATTAGAAATAATTCCAAAGCTGTTAGCAAAGAACTTGGATCTCGATCCCATAGAAACATTAGCTAAGTTGAAGTACTTACATCTGCATGGAGAACATTACGCTGGATTAGATGCATTAAATGGTGAGATTACTAATACCTTCGAACGAGGTATATTAGAGCCACTTTATTGTAAGAAACAGATGATAAAATCTGCTGTAGAAGCAGTTCTACTCTTACTTAAGACGGATCAGCTTATAATCGTTACAAGACCAGAAGGTATCAAAAGAACGAAAGATGTTCTTCAAAGATTTAAGAAAATAGCAAGCGAGTGAGACTGCTTGACACGAGCAATGAAACAATCAACATAAATCTTCAGTTAGAGATTTTACTTAATCATGCGTTTGAGTGCTTCTTTCAAGAAAGCTACATTTTTAGCTAGCCATTCAGCTTCGAGTTGTAATGTTTCCTCTAAGCTTCTTGTAAATGGAAGCCATTGTTCTATAATTATGTTAATATCCCTTTTCATGGCGCATATTCTGTTTAAAACGGAGTCTAAATCTAGTTGTCCTTCTCCAAGAGGAGCGCCTATAACTATCATACCGAATCTATGGTTAAATCTGCGGATAATGTAATCCTTGAGATGAACTTCCTTAACGTAGGAAATTAGCTTGTCCATAATTGTTTCTACTGGCTCCACAGCCCCAATGGAGTTTGTTGTATCCAGGCAGAGGCCGAGATGACTCGAATTAAGTGTTGTAAAGATTTTAAGTAGTTCATCGGATTTCGTTTGCTCGTAGTTCTCCAGCAAAAGAACAATATTTCTTTCTTCAAACCTGGGAAGGACTGATCGTAATTTTTGTATCACATATTCAAGCCCTTTACGGACTTCCTCCGGCTTTATTATCGTCCTAACGATTTTTGATCCGAAGATTTCTGCTATATCAAGATACCTTA
>CAZOWB010000014.1:7287-11139 GCA_964583315.1 uncultured Candidatus Bathyarchaeia archaeon
ATTCTAATGATCTCATAGGGTGATAAGCATAGGTTAATTTTATCTCCTCTAAGCTTAACGAAGCAATCTGATTGTCCTCGAAATGTTTCAGGCTCGAACATAGCTTGTTTGACATTTGCGCCATTAAGTCTCTTTATATTGATTTCAGCATGATGTTCAGGGAGAGACAGAACTATCGGCAAATATTCATTTGTGAGATTTGCTAGTAGCGTCCTATATTTTCCATCTTTGTGTAAGGTTAATCCGATAGCCCTTCGAGGATCGGTTGAATTTGTCGACTTTATTAAAGCCTTCCCATATTCTGTTAAATCAACGAATAAATGGTACATTGGAAACACCATTCCTGGCTTTGATGGGAACTCCTTTAATATTGTTTTGTCTTCGAATTCGATAAGACCTAAAGGTCCTATGGCTTCATAACAAGTTATGTAAAATATTCCGTTTTCTGATAAAAATTTAAGACTGCCTAAAGTCCATCCAGCTCCGAATAAACTCATTTGCCGAGGATCTGCCATCATTGACAGATCACGGCTCTTAAGTTGCTCGCTTATTGATGGCGAATATGGATTAAATCTAGGCTTAAGAGTTAACGGTGATACGGCGACAGGTAAACCACCTGAAATTTTTGCAGCAGTCTTCACGGTCCATATCTGTCCTTCTAATGTCTCGATAAGGGAGAGGTTGTCAAATGCATGAACTTGCGGGTTAATTGCATAAGAAATTATGTCGAGGTTATTCGTATTTTTAAGATGACGGTTTAGAAACAGGAAATCAGAATTCGTGCCAGTACCGATCAATATATTATCATCCATTCTGGAAACATGCTTCCTTACGTTATCAATAGTTTCTCCGGAGATCGGGAATTGGCCAAGTATCCCGGAGAAGATTAGTAGCGCAAAGATTTTTGATTTTTCGATTAGATCATCTAAAAGGTTCTTTAAAGCTGAGAAATCGAGGTCTTTCGGCAACACTAAGCACACTTCAAGGGGAGTTCCTAAATTACGCGCTATAGTGGTTGCGGTCTTAATTTTGTCTTCCAGTCCATCAGGCTCATTTAAATTTAATTCAAGCCTCAAATGATTTATCGCGATCTTCCTCAATTTTCTAATCTCATTGGGGGACAATTCCGTGACATAGCTTGGTAAGCATACCCCGATTTTCGGAAGACGACCTATTTTTTCATCGGTGATGTAAATCTTTATGGGCTTGTGAGTCCTATTCTGGTAAGCTATATGCAGCTTACCGACTTTATCTGTGCTGTTCTTGATCCTGAGTTCAATTGATTGTTCGATAATTTGTCCTTTTTTCACTTCTACCGGATATGGTAATCTCAGCGGCGGACAGTAAACTTTGTATGATCCATCCGTCCAATTCCTTTGATCCTCCATTTCGAAGACGTTCCCATTAAAAATTACTTGGAAATATAAGCCCGGAGATATTTCATATGTTATCGATTTTATGTCGGTAAAATCGTCTGGTGGTTGATTGGGATCTATGAGGTAAGGGAAATTTGTATCGACTTTTTCGCCATTAACTTTCTCTATTATGCATTTTTTACCAGCGACGTCATGTATGGGGTATAATACGCAAAATCCTATTCTGTTCGTCATAAAAGTAGATCGAGCACATCCTTTCATGGCATACCTTATTCTTCCATCTCTTTGTCCAAGTATCCTGCCTTCCCAATAGAAGTCTACATCATCTTTCTTGCATTCAACAGCGAATGATACTTTAAATTCGCTTATTCCCTTCAGTATTTCAGACTCTCTTACTATTGACATTTCGGTGATTTTAGGAAGAACTGTTCCCCAGTTTTTGTCTCTTACGGCTACGTAAATACCTCTCAAAAGTTCTCTTCCATTGATGGAGATATATCTTAGCATCGCGTTTTGAGGGTCAAAAATCAGGTTTAGAGGGCCAGCGCTAAGGTTGAATATCTCGACTGGAGGTTCACGTCTACCGTAGTAGATTATATATTCGTCGCTTGTTAATTCTTTTTTCACGTTATACTTTTGATTTTTGTAGGTATATAAAAATTTTTCACGAAAGATAATGCGTTGACCAGTTTTCGCTTAAGGTTTCTATACGAAGATACTCTTCCTCAAGTTAAAAGCCACCTATGACGAGAGGTTATGCTATTTAGTTTATTGAGAAAAATATTTGAGCTTATTTTCGAAGCTTCTTTAGAACTTCCTTGTTCAAAAGATACTTCGGAATTCCACCCCTTAAAGCCGCGAGAATATCTTGAATAGCCGTTTTGAGCATTCTTTGCGCCGTATGCCGGCCAACCCCAATATGCGGATACAAGACGACATTAGGCAATCGATCTCCTAATTTATAAAACGGCACTGACTCATCAGGCGGCTCCTTTGAAAAAACACTAATTCCTGCACCTCCGAGCTTTCCTTCGACTAACGCCTTGTACAATGCTTTTTCATCAACTATTTTGCCGCGTGATGTATTGATTAAAACAGCCCCTTCCTTCATCAGTGATATCTCTTTCTCACCGATGAGTTTCTCGGTTTTTGGGGTTAATGGAACGTGAATTGAAATTACGTCAGACGTTCTTAAAAGTTCTTCAAAGGCGACGTATTTTATTCCAAGCTCCTTCTCAAGCTGTTCCTTCCTTATTACATCGTAATAAATCACATTAGATGACAACGTTCTTGCAAGCTTTGCAAATTCTGTTCCTATCCTGCCAAGACCTAAGACCCCTATCGTTAAATGATATGCTTCTTTCACGTGGGCGGCGATTCCTTCGATGTCAAAGCCTCCAGATCTCACGTGATGGTCGGCTCGTGGCACATATCTGAGGACTGCCATCATTAAAGCGAGAGCTTCTTCAGCCACGGATCTCGCTAGTTCGGGAATAGGTGTCCAGGTAACGAAAATTCCCTTTTCAGTTGCCGCCTCTAGATCGACGTTTTCATACCCTACCCCTACTCTGGCAATGATCTTCAACTTCTTAGCCGAATTAATTACCTTACTTGTGTAGGGTTCGCTTCCAGCAAGAACGGCGTCAATTTCTTTGATCTCTTCTATCAATTCTTCTTCGGTAAGCCATCTGCCTTTCTTATTCAGTAAGACTTTAACAGATTCTCTCTCTAACTCCGTTAAAGCATCTAGACTCCATCTTCCTCCTGCTTTTGGAAAAGCAAAAAGACATTTCCAAGTCATATATCAGGACACCTGCGGTGCGTCATAATTTGAACTATATCCCTTTAATTAATTTTACCCTCAAAGGTCTTAGCAAGTTATCTAAAAGATCTTCGAGTGATCATTTTTTACTAATCTGTTATGACTGAAGTTCTTATTTCTGTAGCTTCATTTTTGTCGGCTGTGTGAATGCGGTTACTATTCTGAGAGGTAGGAGACCCGTTGATGAAGCTTAGAAGGGGTTACGTCTTGCGCTCTGAATCGGAATAGGTTTAAGTAGCTACCTGATAATGGGCGGCGCTAACATGTTCGCCTCGGAAGCTTTTGCTCGACATATTACTTGGTAAGTAGGGTGTGCGTGATCTTAAATCTCTATCCTGCTATGTTGTTTTGTCTTAAGGGATTAGGGATGTATTAACCCGAAAGACGTTTCAGGAGATTGTTAAGGTTGCCAAAGCCCTCGGCTTAGAATGACGTTTCAAAGTATGTCATAAGAAATCTTGAGGGTGGGAATATTGAGAGGTTTATGGGAACGGACTCTCCGAGGCTTACACACGCTATCTGCGGCTTCTTCTGTAAGGAATAGATAGCGAAACTGTGTATAGGAGAAGACTTGGTCGATCCATAAAGCTTATTTATGTTCATTAAAGCTTATATTTAGCCATCATAGCACATTTTCCGAAGGTGCAAGTAGGA
>CAZOWB010000015.1:0-11093 GCA_964583315.1 uncultured Candidatus Bathyarchaeia archaeon
AGGAGAGTAGCTAACCTAACCGTTGGAAAAGCTGTCCTACCAGATCTAGATGATTCGATAGGAGGAGAATTCCAAGCTACATTCTGGGATCAACTAAAGCTATTGTGGGTCAGCCCTCAAAGTCTCGATGACGTACTTAGAGCCATAGAAGCTGTAGCCCCATAATAGTGAACAAAAAATGCAACATAAAATCCCCTTTCTTTTTTTGACTCCAGCTCTCTCATTTATGATCATATTTGTGGTATTTCCCATATTGAATACGATTTACATAAGTTTTCTGTCGCCAGAAGGAGGATTTATCGGTTTAGAGAATTATGCTATGGTTATAGGATCAAAGAAGATTTTCAATCTTGAAGGTCTCCCCAAAAACCCTCCTTTAGGCGCCTTCGTTCATAATATGATATGGATACTTATTCATTTACCGCTCTCCATAATTTCCGGTCTAATTTTTGCCATAATACTAAAAGATGTTAAAGGTTCATCTATAGTAAAAACCTTAGTTTTCCTCGGGATGGTTACTCCGATGGTAGTTGGCGGACTAATAATTCGTTACACGTTCGAAAAGGACGTAGGTATAGTGAATGGACTGCTTTCTCTTATAGGTCTTGGAGATTTAACCAAGTCATGGACTGCCTATCCTGACACAGCGCTTTTTGCTTTAATCTTCGGTTCTGTTTGGCTCTGGACTGGTTTCAGTATGATACTATACTCCGCGGGGCTGGCCACTATACCGAAGGATTACTACGAAGCAGCTAAGATAGATGGAGCTGGTCCTTTTAAAATGTTCTTCCGCATTACTCTTCCATTACTTAGATCAATCACGGTAACTGTCGTAACGATGACTATACTTTATGAACTTAAAATCTTTGATATAGTATTGGTAGCAACATACGGTGGGCCTGGAGAAGCATCCTCCGTTTTGGCTTTCCAAATGTGGCTTTATGCTTTCAGATACTTCCAATTTAATAAAGCTGCAGTTGTAGCTTCTCTGCTAACTATCTTGACGACTATCGTTACAATCCCAATGATCAAATTTATGGTGAAAAGATGAATATGAAAAAGAAAACAATAATTATTCACGTAATTGCTTGGTTTATCGCATTATTCTGGATATTGCCGTTCATGGGGATTTTTATGGCGTCAATAAGACCATATAGTGAAATAATTCATGGCTGGTGGGATTTCAGCAGATTTAATCCGACTTTTAGCAATTTTATGATCTCTTGGAGCCATAGGGATTTTCCACTCAGCCGAGGAGTAATTAATTCACTGATAGTTGCTGTTCCATCAACATTTATACCGCTATTTGTCGGGGCTCTTGCTGGATACTCTTTTGCCAGATTCAGTTTTCCAATAAAGAACTACATTTTTCTGACCGTAGTCTTATTGATGGCCTTACCGCAACAAAGCGTTGCTATACCCCTTTTTCAGATGATGATGACGTTTGGTTTGATAGACAATTTTCTAAGTCTAATACTAGTTCACTCCGCGTGGGGGTTGCCTTGGATAATACTCTTCATGAGAAACTTCTTTTCAGCCCTTCCAGTCGAAATAGAGGAGGCAGCAAGAGTGGACGGAGCTTCATACTTTAAAATATTCTATAAAATAGTGCTTCCGATATCGTTACCCGCATTGGCTTCAGTAATAGTCCTCCAGTTCATGTGGGTATGGAATGATTTGTTTCTAGCCCTTATATTCATTTATAGTGACCCAATGAAACTTGCCACTCAGCGATTGCTTTACATTGGAAGAACAGGCCCCTTCCATCTCGATTGGAGTATATTATCCGCTGCTTCAATAATAGTGATGGCTTTCCCAGTCTTGATATTTATACTATTACAGAAGTATTATATTAAAGGAATGGTGGGATGGACTATCAAAGGATAGAGGGTTTAACCTGACCGCATCATTACAGGTCAAGAAAACCTGCACCACTTAATAGTCCATTTGAGCTTAGCTCCCTTCCATCCAAAGCTAACGTAAGACTTCTCTTCTTTTATCTCAAATTCCTATTTCAATATCTACCTCTTCGATGAGATATTATAGAGTTTTTCTGTCAGTTTCCTTTAACAAAAACTTGAGACTTTGATAAGTCGTGTAAATGTAACCCTAAAACTCGACTAACTACTGGAGATTCTGATTCCCAGATGATCTTATGCTGTCTTTCCATTCTTGGTGAAAAGACCCTAGAATTTTTCTTTTCATACTAAAGCAAAGACTTTCCGGTTTTCTTATCGAATAAGTATATCTTTTCTATAGGAAACTCTATCCAGAGCTTCTCTGCAACTTTAAACTCTGGATCAACTATGGCCTTTACAAGGTTGTCTCCAACTTTGAGGTCTAAAATCACCATTTCTCCTAGAGGTTCGGTAGTGTAAAGATGGGCCTTTATCAAATTGCAAGCCTTTTTCCGTCTATAAACCTTGATATGTTGGGGCCTTATGCCCAATATTACTTTATTCGAGGTGAGGGGTTTAACAATCGCCTCTGCTAAATCCTTAGATAATAAATACTTAAATTCTCCACAGTCGAGAACTCCTTCCTCAGTAAGTGTACAGTCAAAGAAGTTTGTGGGAGGACTGCCAATAAAGCCAGCTACAAAAGTGTTAGATGGTTTAGCATATACATGATTTGGCGAACCAAACTGTTGTAATATTCCCTCGTTCAATATGGCTACTCTATCCGCCATCGACATAGCCTCAATTTGATCGTGGGTAACATAAATAGTGGTCACTCCCAGTTCTTTCTGAAGTTTTTTAAGCTCAGCTCTCATGTAAACTCTGAGTTTAGCGTCTAAGTTGCTTAAAGGCTCATCCATAAGGAAAACTTTAGGCTCCCTGATTATAGCTCTGCCCAAAGCGACTCTTTGCTGTTGTCCTCCGCTTAGTTGCTTTGGCTTCCTTTTGAGGAGATCACCTATTTTAAGCAACTCTGCAACTCGTCGAACTCTCTCCTTTATTTCCTTTTTAGGAACCCTAGCGCACTCCAATGGAAAGGCTAAGTTCTCGGAAACCGTCATGTGAGGGTATAAAGCGTAACTCTGAAAAACCATTGCTATATTTCTGTCTTTTGGCTCTAGATTGTTTACGAGGGTATCACCAATATATATCTCACCCTCGTCTGGTTTTTCAAGACCAGCAATGCACCTGAGAGCAGTTGTCTTCCCGCTTCCCGAAGGTCCTAAAAGCACAACAAACTCTTTATCCCTTACTTTTAAACTTAACTTATTAACTGCCACAATCTCTCCGAAACGCTTTGTTAAGTTCTTAAGAACAACTCTCGCCAAATATTAGTCCCTAATCAAGTAATTAGAACAAACAACAATATATCGATTGCTATTAATGATGTTATGTTGTTTAGTTTATTGTAGTCTTATTGGTCAGTGACAACTTAGACAAGTGCTCTCAGAAAGCATCACGGTGGGTTTTAATTGGGTCCAATTGAGTTTCTTTAGTATTGGATCCCTTTCTAGTCATTTGACTGGAAGGAACTCATCTTCAGCCCCTAACGGAAATAGTTGACGCCTCTAAGGGACTACAGCGGATGTATGAATAGCGAAACATCAAAGGCTGGAACAGCGAATTCGAAAATAATTAAGATTTAAGGAAAAGATAGATATTACGGTTGTTAAGTGACCATGCTTAGGTGTCTATTAATTTGTGATGGAAAGAACCATTTGGCACTTGTTTCACTGAACTTCTTTATGTAGCTAAGAGCTCAACTGATAAGGTTAGAAGAAGCAATAGATGAAGGGGATATGAAATTAATTTACCAGTATGCATAGATGAAAGAGAGGTGGGAAGATTATTTGTAGAGGTAGCTTCCTCCATTATAGAGGAGCTTTTAGAGAAATGCTTTAAAAATAGCATTAACGTTATATAAAGACGTTATCATTAGAGATCTAAAAATAAGAGATGCTATAAGTCTTCTGCATAAATGCAACAATGCAGATGTCTGAGAGATAGAACCTTAAATGCCTCAGCATATTTAACTCCGATCTTTTTACCCATAAGCCTAGAGTATATTCTGAGGCGATGTTCTATCTCCTTAAATGTTTCAGATGGAAATTGGCTTTTATGGGATGCAACGGCTTTAAGCTTAATCTCCATATGGTCAGTAATATCCACGTAAACATTGGGCTTTCTAGTCCAATAAAATGCTATGAATTCTACTGTGTGAGGTTTAAGCCCATTCTTCATATCACTTGAATTAGCATGAGGAAGCATGGCGAAAAATGATGCTTCAGCTGCAAGCATACCCGTCGCTATATGGTCCGGATGAGCTTCATAGGTTAGCCATGGATCAACAGTTAATATGATATCAGGCTTAAACTTCCTTATTACACTTATAAGTTTATTTCTAGCCTCAATTGTAGGCTTAAGTTCAGAATCTTTATAATTTAGCCATATTAGATTCTTTACTCCTAAAATCTTAGCGGCTTCCTTCTGCTCAACCATCCTAATTGCGGCAAGTTTTTCCGAAGATATTTTGGGATCTAATGTGCCAATCCGCCCATCAGTCATAGTAACGTATGTAACTTCGCATCCTCGTTCAGCAAGTTTAGCTATTAAGCCCCCAGCAGCTAAGTCCGTGTCATCTGGATGAGGCTGAATGCATAGAATTCTTCTCACCGTTTTAAAAACTTCATTTAAACCTTCAGATTCGGCTCCGAGAACAATCCTATACGCCCTATCATATTCGAGGAAAGTTATGTTCTCCTCTTTCAGGTTCATTTATTAATCCTCCAGGTTAATGGGTAAATGTTATAATAAACATCTAGATCTATATCTATTTCTAGGAACAAGCGAAGACTTGGACACGATAGCTGAGGCAATAATCAAAATAAAGAAACACGCGAGAGATACTTCCTAAATTATTTAGTGGGCACTCACTAAACAATGAAATCTATTTTAACCATTGAGGAATTTTTTGTCCTCTAACTAAATCCTCAAAACTCTCTCTTTCCCTTATTAGGAAGCATTTTCCATCCTTAACTAAAACTTCCGCGCATCTAGGCCTAGAATTATATTGAGAGCTCATTGAGAAGCCGTAGGCGCCGGCATTCAATATTGCCAGTAGATCTCCCTCAGAGATTTTCGGAAGCAATCTATTTCTAGCTAGTATGTCGCCTGATTCGCAGAGGGGTCCAGCAACATCATACACTTCTTCTTCTGGAGCGTTGAGCCTATTAGCGACAACTATCGGGTGGTAGGAGCCGTACATGGCTGGTCTAATCAGCGTGTTGAATCCGGCGTCAACGCCAATAAACTTTTTAAAGGGGGTTACTTTCAGCGTGTTTACTCTTGTTAGAAGTATACCTGCATCGCAAACTATGAAGCGGCCTGGTTCAATACAGAAGAATGGTTCGCCTAGGTTGTATTCTTTAATCCTATCCTTGAATAGGCTGAGCATCTTCTCAGCGAACTCCTTTATATTTAGGGGTTTCTCATTAGGCTTATATGGGACGCCTAATCCCCCACCAAAGTCTATAAATTCAAAGTTTATGCCTAATTTCTCATGTATCTCATGGGCGATCTTCAGAAGCTTCTTAGCCGCTAGGAGGAACGGTTCAATCGTTAATATGCCGGATCCAATGTGCATATGTATGCCAAACTGCTTAACTCCCGCATTCTGCGCTGTTCTATAGGCTTCTAGGACGTCAGCTTCCCATATACCAAATTTGGAGTTCTTACCAGCCGTGATTACATGTTCATGGTGTCCTGCTCCAACCTCTGGATTAACTCTAACAGACAATTTTTCCGGAACATGGAATTTCAGAAGTCTTTTCAACTGTGAGAGCGAGTCTATATTAATTGTTACGTTAGAGTCTATGAGAAATTTAAGTTCGTCATCTCTAACACTTGTTCCAGTAAAGAGAATTCTCTCCGGTTGAAAGCCCGCCTTAAACGCTAGAAATACTTCTCCTGGACTCACGGCGTCAAGATAGGATCCTTCATTCTCCAGTATTTTTAGAACAGCTAAGCTTGTATTTGCCTTGGCAGAATAATAGATTCTGATTTTCTCGTAATGTTCTAGGAGCGCTGATCTAAGCCTCCGAAAGTTTTCACGTATACGATTCTCACTTAAAACATATAGGGGAGTATCGAATGTTTTTGCAAGCTCAGTTGTTGAAACACCATCTATGTAGAGGATTCCATCTTTGTTCTCTAAATAGCTGTGAGAAAAAGTCATTACATGCGGCATACTCAAAGCTCCTATTTTAGTTTAAAGGTAGCCCTTAACAATCATGAGCTCAGCACTTAATATGCCAGCTCCAGCTGCACCTCTGATCGTATTATGTCCAAGACAAAGATATTTGATGCTCATCACCGGATCTTCGCGTATGCGTCCAACAACAACGCTCATGCCTCCTCCGGCGTCTCTGTCGAATCTGGGTTGAGGCCTATTGATTTCATCCCTGACAATTATTGGTTTTTCAGGAGCACTTGGCAGCTTTAGTCTCTGAGGTTCACCAATAAAACTTCTGAAGGCTTCCTTAACTTCTTCGACACTAGGTTTTTCCTCTAAATCAACATAAATTGCCTCTAAATGTCCATCTCTGACGTTTACTCTATTACAGCTAGCGCTTATGGTGATATCTGCCGGTTTAACTTTTTCACCCTCAAGGGTTCCAAGGATCTTTTTAGTTTCAGTTTCCAGTTTTTCCTCCTCTTTAGCAATATAGGGAATAACGTTATCGATTATGTCAAGGGAAGCAACCCCGGGATATCCGGCTCCGCTTAGAGCCTGCATCGTTGTAACTATAACTCTCTTTAATCCGAACTTCATTAGAGGTTTTAGGGTCATAGCCATTTGAATAGTTGAGCAATTTGGATCTGTCGATATGAAGCCACTCCAACCCCGCTTACGCCTTTGTATGGGTATTAGTTTCAGCTGTTCCGGATTAACTTCAGGTATTAGAAGCGGAACATCTTCATCCATCCTATGGGCTGAGGCCTTGCTAAGCACGGGATATTCTGATGCAAAAACCTCTTCTATCGGTCCAGCGATGCTTCCAGGCAAGGCTGAGAAAATGAAGTCTATATCACCAGCCTCTTTAACTGATTTAAGATCGGTATTAACAACCGTCATTTCGCCTATTTCTTTGGGCATTTCAGTCTCCATACGCCATGAACAAGCATCCTTATATTTTTTACCTGCAGATCGCTCTGATGCAGCTAAAACTGATATTTCGAACCATGGATGATTCTCTAGAAGTTGAACAAACCTTTGGCCTACAGCACCAGTTGCGGCTAATATTGCAACTTTTCTACGCTTCAAGAGCATCCCTCACAACTTTAACAGCTTCTTTAACTTTTCTTTCGTCAATAAATATGCTTATCGCCGCTTTACTGGTTGTAACTTCAATTATGTTTATGTTTCTAGATGCTAGAGCGTTAGATATTTTCGCAATCCAACCTGGTGAATCAACAAAAATTGGATGAAATATTTCTATAAGCCCCACATTAGCTAGGCAGCTTAAAGCCTTAATGGAACTTAGATCATGTAATTTATTCATTAAATCGTTTAGATTGGAGGTTGAGACGAAAATTGTAACTGAAGATCTACCAGTGCTAACTCCTAAAATCTTACTACCATCAAGTGCGGCAAATATTTGACTTAAACTCTTAGAGTTTATATCACAGACTAAACTTATGGCCACTAAGCCCGTTTTCTCCCTAATTTCAAAGGAATTTAAATTAAAAACTCCGATTATTTCGGTTCCCTGAGATCTCAGATCACCTGATGAAAAGCTAACAACCTTCAATTTCTGGTTTGGAAGCTTATATTTTAGGGCTTCAGCCTTGATTATTTTGGCGCCCCCGTGAGCCAGTGCAAACATCTCATAAATGTTCAGCTTACTTAATATGCGAGGATTTAAAACGATTTTTGGGTCGGCTGACAAAACTCCTTCAGTCTCTTTAACAAGTATAACTTCATCAGCATTCAGGCAGTTCGCTAATATAAGTGCTGTTGTATCACTTCCACCTCTTCCAAGAGTAGTTACATTTCCATTTTTATCTCTTCCAAGAAAACCACAGACAACAACTATTTTCCCATCTGAGAGGAGAGGCTCAATGTACTTTCGAACTCGTTTACGTGTTTCCCTCATGTCTGGTTTAGCTTCCTTAAAATTAGAATCGGTTATAATGGGCCATTCTTCATGGCCTGGTTCAAGATATACCGCGCTAGCACCTAATGTTTTCAATGCGGAACAAAATATACGCGCGCTTATCCGTTCACCCATAGAAACTATATCAGCGTAATCTCGATCGCTAACATTGCCTATTTGTGATATAATGTCAATAAGCCTATTAGTTGTGTCAGCCATAGCAGAAACAACGACAACAGTTTCCTTGAAACCCGCTTTTAGAACCATCTCAGCGGCTCTTCTAATCTTCTCTCCAGTAGCTAAATCTGCTCCGCCGAACTTCACGACCACTCTGTTACTCATATGAGCAGATCCCTTTCCTCTTAAAATCCGCTTAACACATCATCCATGCCGTAAATTCCAGGTTTCTCTTGTTTATAAACCCATTTAACAGCATATAAAGCTCCCTGAGCAAAAACTTTTCTTGAAAAAGCTGTATGTTCAATGCGTATCATTTCATGAGGACCAGCGATGATTAGTTCATGTACGCCTGGAACTCCGCCGGCCCGAACGGATAGAATTTCAAGTTCGCTGGGTTTTCTGACGCTTAAGCCTTCACGTCCATGAATTATACTTGAATAGCCTCTAACATCAGAGATTATTTCCCCCATTTTTTTAGCTGTCCCGCTTGGCGCATCCTTTTTACCAGTATGATGAATCTCCACGATACTGAAGTCATAGTCGGTTGGGAAGAGACTCATCATGCGTAGGAGCTTAAAAAGCATATTTATACCTATAGAGTAGTTTGGTGAGAAAACTGCTGGAACCTTACCTGAAACAGCATCTTTAATCTTTTTCATTTGCTCCTCGGTGAAGCCGGTTGTTCCCATGACTATTCTTTTACCTAAATTGGCTACGATAGGTAAATTGGCAACTTCAGCTTCGGGGGTTGTGAAAGATACGTAGACATCCGCATCTTTAACAGCATCTGGAATTCCGGATGGATCAACAATTTTAACATCTAAGTCGCAGATACCAGCTTCCCTCAAAGTTTTACCTATATTGGGATCATCTTTACCTGCAACCGCGCCAACTATTTTAAAGCCTCTTACAATTGCCTCTCTAATTAGGGTGCTACCCATCCTACCCGTTGCGCCAGCAACGCATATCTTAATATTGGTCATACGTCAATCCCTTCCAGCTTCCCTCATCATATAGGCGTTTGCTCAAATCAACATCAAAGAAATCTTCTATCGGTTTAAGAATTTCTGGATTTTTCTCATAAACCGATCGAATAGTTTTCAAGACGACATCTAAGCCTTTCTTAGTCATTTTTCCAAGAGGACGTCTACAGGGACCAGAGGGCATACCGAGAATATTCATGAGCGTCTTATATGGAAGCGGATTCCTAGCTTTACACAGAGCTGTGCCATATGCCGTCTGCTCTTCAGTTTTAACAGTAACCATCGAGAATAATGGTTTAAGAGCGCCAAGAAGGCTTTTAGCCTCCTCACTTCTCCCCTCGAGAATAGCTTTCGTAAGCCTTTGAGTTGCTCCAGGCGCGACATTTGAGGCAACAGAGATTACGCCGCTTGCTCGTATCTCCGGATTAGTCATCATCTCGTAAGTTTTGTCATCATCACCGGAAAGTATGTAGAAGTCTTCTCCACATAGTTTTCTTGTTAGCTTCATATTCTCAATATTTCCGGTAGCCTCTTTAACGGCTCTGACATTCTCAAATCGCGAGTGAAGAATCGCCAAATCCTGCGGTAAAAGTTGCGTTCCGCTTCTACCAGGAATAACATACGGTATTACTTGAACATCTGGGAACATGCGTGCAACCGGTTCAACGTACTCCCTTCTTATTTCTAGAGAGCTTGGTCCATTATAGTATGGATCAACGAGTAAAACGCATCTAACGCCGAAATCGTAAACTTCCTTTGTTGACCTAATGGTTTTCTCTGTGCAGTTGCTTCCTGTTCCACCTATGACCACGCATTTATCACCTGCGATTTCATGCACCTCTCTGATAACCCTCATGCTTTCCTCATGATTTAAAGTTGGGCTTTCACCTGTTGTTCCAACAGCTAATAGTCCACTCACTCCTTCTTCGATCTGAAACTCAACAAGTCTCCTTAATCCTTCAAAGTCAACTTCACGATTCCCTTTCATCGGCGTTACTAGGGCAGTATAGCATCCTTCAAATTTTTCTATCCTCATCTTTAGTTCACCAAGTTATTTTGAGTAATCGAAAACTAATTATTTATGTTTTTCGTTTAATATATGCGAAAATCGTAAATAAGAGTCTCTGCAATAAGGCTTGTTTTCCCAACATTTTTTCCTCCGTAAAAGAACAATCTTATTTATGATTCATCATCTACGATTTTCGCAAAAATATTTAAAAAAGAGAATCTATAATTCAATTTGTGGATCAAATAGATCTTAAAATATTAAGTATATTGAAAGATAATGCAAGAACTAAGTACGTTGATATAGCGGAGAGAGTGGGTTTAACGGAGGGTGCCGTAAGAAGAAGGATAAAACAACTAAAGGACAAAGGGATAATAAGGAAATTCACAGTTGAAACGAGCATAGAATTTGAGGGAATAGTTCTAGTTGAAACCGAACCAGCTAAAACGAAGGAAGTAACCAGAGAAATAAAGAAGATTGCAGACAAAGTTTTTGAGGTTTCAGGCGAATATGATGTTGCCGCATTAATCCAAGCCTATACGATTGAGGAATTGAATAGTAAAATCGATGAGATAAGAAAGCTTCCTTCAGTTCTAAATACAAAAACTCTAATAAAACTTAAAGATTGAGCTTCAATGCTTAGCTACTCGAAGCGCTTTAAGAGCACGATACATTCTCTCGTAAGCTTCGGAGAATTCTTCGTCTCTAGAAAGCATTTCACGCGTTCTCATATAGAATTTTATGAAGCCTTTAGAGTTCTTCTTTTCAATCAACTCTTTTAGCACTGCAGCTTTAGACATGAACTTTTCCA
>CAZOWB010000016.1:0-10994 GCA_964583315.1 uncultured Candidatus Bathyarchaeia archaeon
CGAGCAACATCAGAGAGAGATTTTGATGGTGGGGGGGCAACAACAGTCAATAAGCGACAACAGACAACAGTAAGGCGTAACACGAATGAATAAAAAGGTGTGAACGTTGACGTATGCATATGCGTTCAAGTTTTGTAAAATCCTCAAAAAACGCGTGCACACCGACGTTGACGTTGGACTAGTCGAAGTCCGACGGAACTATTGACACGATCGCGTACTCCAAGTCTTCGCCCATGACGCAAACGAGTTCCAACCAGCAGGGTTCGTATCTTTGCTTTACGCTTTCCGCTAGCTTCCACGCATCATCGAAGGCATCAGACTTAACTATCAGTATTCTCTCTAACTTCTCTTTCTTCAAGGCGAAGATAAAGAAGGGCATGGCTTGGCATCCCTCCTGAACCTTTTTTATCAATAAATAAGGGATAAAAAATCACTCTATAATTATTTCGAGGACTATGCGTTTTTCGCTCGACTCAATCACTCTTACGAGAACAGGGATCGACGAAACTAGCTTCAACTTATGCTTTAGCGTCTTCGGTAACGCTTTCGTTATCGTGAGCATTACGCTACCGCCGTTCCGGTACAGACTTGCACCGTACATCTTCATCCGATCATCTCCTTGCTTTTTCTTTCAACCATCTTCATGAAGTCTAGGAACGTTTTCGGGATCACGTTAAGCGCGTACAATCCGCGTTCTAGCTTTCTAAGTGCGCCTACGGTTTCCAAGAACTTGAGAATGCGCCACGCGTAGTTCGTGTTTATCATCAGATAGTACGTTAGTTCTCTTGGTGTGATCAGGTTTAGGTTATTTGCTTTGAGAAAGTGGATTATAAGAAAACATGTACGGTAGAAGTTCTGACCGTATCCCCATCTTTGCATAGGACATCACCTTATCGCGTTGAGGTTTATCTTTAACTCGAATTCCGTCGGGAAGCCTTTCGCTTTCCACAGTTTCCAGATCATTTTTGCTACTTTCTGGGCTTTGCGTTCATTTAGATGCCATGCGGTTTTGACGAAATCTCTTAACTTTCTCACCGACAGTATCCGTACGTACATTATATCTTCTTCGGTCACTACTACCCATTTCCCTTTTGTTGCCGTTATCCCTATCCACTTCCACATAATCCCACAACCCCTTGCTTTCTTTCTTCTCCCAGAACTTGCATGTATGTCTGCATGGTACAATTACGCGCCATCCGACCTTTTTCGATAGTAGTTCGCACTTTCCTACGACCATCCACTTTCTTTTCACTTTATGTCCGAACCATTCCGCGTCGCACGGCGTCCAATGCTTGCACGTTTCACATGTCCTCAATTCGCCTCACTTTCTTCTTTCTTTTCCGCTATTGCGTTTAGCGCCATCTGGATCATCATCAGGTTTTCCCTTTCCACTACTGTCTCCGCTATCGCTTTTATCACAAGCAGTACAATTTCACACATCAGCGTTTTTGCTAGTAGCGGATCAGCAATGCCTATCTCTTTCATTATCTCAAAGCGTATGTTGCTTATTTCGTTTAAAAGCTCCGCAACTTTCTCACTTATCCTTTTGTTGTATTTGCTAACGTTAATCCCTACCCACATCTGTATCACCGACAAAAAATTGTAGGGTTATTGTTTAAGCTTATAGTATTTTCTTCCGCCTTTTCTAAACTCCTCCGCTAATCCTTTGTCGATCAGTTCGATAATAGCTTTCTTTGCGGCTTTTCCGTTGCGTAGCAAGTTCTGTATGTCTTTTTCGCTGAGCACTTTCCTGTCCATCAGCGTTCCGTACACTAGCTTTGCTTCATCGCTTAGTTCCGGCACTTCTTGCTGTTGCTGTTGCGTTTCCGGTTGCGGTGCCTCTATCTCTTCTTCCTCTTCGCTTTCCTCTTCCTCTTCCGTCTCCTCCTCTACCAGTTCAACTGGGAACCAACGCTCTTTAAGCATTCTGCCTTTCAACATTTTTCGCCATCGGAATACATGTCCTATTGGAGAGTCATCTTCGCTGAATCCTAGTGCTTCTAAGCTTTTCATGAACTCCCAGATCCCCGTCTTCGTGAATTTCTGTATCACTACACCGCTATCAGTCTGTATCCTTACGAATAATGCACGATTTCCGTATTTGTCGGTTCTAAGTTCCATGTCTTCAATGCTCCCTATAAACTCATTACTTAACTGACTCACGGTCACTACGGGCACTCCTATCTCTTTAAGTTCTTTTAACAAGCTGATCTTTTTTCCTTCAGATTCGTTACTCACACCGCACCACCTGCCTACGCTTTTTGTCAACTACCTTACACCCGTGCATCTGCATGTCCGCACGGGTGCGCATCCCCATGCATAAGTATAACGTATACGCCGTTATAGTATTTATACCTTTCGGTGTTCGGTACGGTCGTACCATATAAGCATTATGTATATGTGTAATACATATGCGGACGTTTTGCGGATGTTGCAAAACGTTAACGTTCTGTAGCGGTGGACTATAATATAAAAAACAAAAAAATAAAAGTTAAGCTAACGGCTTTCACGGTTTCGCCTTTTCTTGTAGTTGAATAAGAGATTAAACTTATCGAATGTGTTTATCTGTAATCGCCAAAAGTTGTATCTTGCACGATTATGGTCATCGCCTAAGAGGAATTGTAGTTCTGCTATTTCCTGTGGTGTTAGATCTTCTTTTACATGAAACCAAAAATGATAACCCTTTTCCGTTTCACAATAGTTTACTTTAGTTACCGTGTAACCTAAACGTTTCAGTAGCCACTTTCGTGTGTTAATCCATTTCTGCAATAGCTTTTGCGGTACTTTAAGATCTAAGTCAACTTTAAGAACGTTAAAGCGTTCCGACTTCGACATCGCTTTTCAGCGCTCCGCTATGATGTTGCCACGCGATATGCGCTATGTATCTCGGATATACGTGATAGCACCGCTTAGAACCGAATTCTATGCCTATCACTTGTACCATATCTGCTAATTCGGTTCCGAATCTCTCATCTATGATTTCATAAAGTCTTCTTTCCAATTCTGTCGCTATTGTATATCTATTAGGAAATTCTCTCGGTGGAATATCAGTTTGGACTGTAATGTCGATGTAAATATTGTGATACGGACGTTTTCGATCCTCATACTCTACAGAACCAGTTACCGATATTCGGACATAACGTAATCGTCTTATAAAGCGTTTTGTTAATCTATCACGTAAATAGAGTACCGGCTTACCACGTCTAATGAAGTAAACAATTTCGTCGCCCGTATCGGCGTCGATTTCTACATTTTTTGCCTTTTCCTTTTCCATATCCGATCACCCGGCAAAAAAAGTTGTTAAGGGTTAAGCGATTTCGCCTATGTCTCTGAGTAATTCTCTTGTTTGATCCGACGGTATCACTATGCTATCGTGTTCTCTAAGGATCACTAAATCGTTATACGCTCTTATGATTTGATACGCACGCGCTAACCGCACCTGGAACCGTGTACACAATTCCGCAATATGGAATTCGCCGAACGTAGCGCAAAGCCCTAGTAATGGGATTATGTTTAGGTCAAACCTTCGCGTACCCTCTAATTCAGTTTTCTCGAAAAGCACAGGTTCCAAGCGTAAGTTTCTGGTTATCCATTCGAGAACCAGTAAGTCTGTCCATGAAACTTGATCACGATCATTGAGAATAGCTAACGCTTTCGCGTAATCGATACTGTGCTCATTTGCTCTCATTATGCTGTGCTGATGCATGAAATTCTCAACTACTTTTTGCCACAGCCATGTCTGTTGTAGTTCTTTCGGAAACTCGATCTTCTTCAGGTCTTTGTACGTATAGTTTACGCCGTAGAACGGGATAACTCTACTGAAGTTAATTGGATATCTCAGATTGTACCATCGCACTGTCTTATCTCTGATATCCGTCTCCCAGACTTCTGACGCCATCAGCTTTTTCAGCAATCCCGGTTGCACGTTGATTATCGCTGATCCTGTGAAGTTGTAGATTTCGATCTTAAACTGCGAAACGCTCTTTACGAAATGTCCGGTGTACACTAGTTCCGCCAATGCGACAACTGTTGTTGCCTGTGCGTAAGTGCTACCGCCTTTTGAAAGATCATCAACTAAAATCGTTAAATTGGCGTCCGTAAGATCCTTTTGGAGATGCCTGAGACCGTTAACAGTAACTGCATCAATCCTGTACACGTCTCTTGGAACGGTTCTTGATAATCCATGCATTATTGCGGATTTTCCTGTACCACTAGATCCTACCACTAGCAAACATTTTGATGCAATGTCACTAAGAACCTCAAAAAGTGCCATACGTCCTAATCCGTGATGTGTTCGTTCAACGTTTTTAATGATCTTAAACGTTTTCTCATGTTCCTCTGCAATTTTGTCTAATTTTAGATCTAGCTTAAGTATAACCTTATTATTAGTACTATTGGTCTTACTAGTGGTCTTTTTTGTCGTCTTCTTTTTCGGCATTCGTATCACCTTTTCCTGTTGTTTAATCGTACAATTTCTACTAGCATTCGATCCGATTCTTTCCGTAAGACGCGTATAAGTACGTATTCCCATTCCTTTGGCACTATCTTTCCAACCGATATGAAATAATGTTTTGTCTTTTTATTCTTGATAATTCTTCTAACAAACTGTTTTATTACTGGAAAACGTGTCTGCATTTCATCTCACCTCTCCTTTTGCCGTTTCTTTATAATCCAACTTCCTTTACCCAAAAGCCTAAGTATCTGGTACTCTTTTCCACGTATTATGGTGTTACCTATCCGTACTTCGACCTTCATGCGACCGCCCCCTTTCGCTTTTTCCTTTCTTATCCGCAACCGTTACCGCACGGTGATAGTTGTTTCACCGTGCGGTGCCACTTTTTCTGGTTGCGGACGCATACTGTGGCGTGTTATCCTATACGTTAACGGCTATATAAAGCTGACGTTAACGTTCCGCTTACGCGCCTTTTCTGAAAATTGCAAAACGTTAACGTTTATAATCTCAGTTCTATGGCTTTTTCTATGCGATATAAAACGACTAAAAATAGTATTGTGAAAAAGCGGAACTAAACTGCTAATTAAGCGTGGAACACGACGGTTAGCTTTTGCGGCAAATGCATGAAAAACTGAACGCGCCGCGAAAAAAGACCGGCAGAGCATCTGCCGAATGCTCATATTAATTCTCTGAATGCTTCGTACGTAAATTTATACGTGTAGCGTTGTGCTACTGCTAAAGCGCACATGCACATTGCTCTGTACTTATCGAATTCGTACAAGTACGTACGTATTGCTTCGCTTACTGCTTCTGCAAATGCTTCAGGCGAGTACTTGTGCAGTAAGCCTTGGAAGTACGGACATGGGTGTTCTACGACTTTTTCGTACGGGAATCTGAACGAGCATTCAGGTGTCGTTATCTCGTTGAAGGGACGTGCGTCCACGTGTATTACCGGAAGTGCGCACGAAAGTGCTTCTAAAACTGGTACACCGAATCCTTCGCTGTTGCTCATGCTCAGGTAGAAGTCGTGCGACTGGTATAGCTTTAGCAGTTCGTTTTCGCTTAGTTCTCCAACTTTTGTGATGACCCTTCCGTACTTGCTTAATTCCTTTACGTAAGGGTTGTTCTTGGACGTTAATACGGTGAGTTCGAACGGTTCTTTTACAAGTCTTAGACCTTCTATCGCCTCACGTGGGTACTTTCTGGGCAACCAGTTGTGCCACCAAGCGATGTACAGCAGTCTGGGCTTTTCACGTTTAACGATCTCCCTTCCGTGCACTTTCGGAATGCCGTGCGGAATAACCTTATCTACGTGTATTCCGCTAGCTTCCAGGCATTCCCTTACGAATTCGCTTGGAACGTAAACCGGAAACCTGTTGTAGAAGTCAACGAGAAACCTGTACCTGATAATGCCTTCGAGAACAAGATAACATGAGAAGCTAACGCGTTGCGTTATTCTGATTATGTTCATGCCTACGGTGTCGGGATTTGCCAGTATGAGACCCGATCCGCTTACCGAGAACGGATTGTATCTTCCCTCTATGAACGGGTAGCCGGTGGCTTCGCTTATCTTTCGGGCCTCCTTGATGAACGAAAACGCGTAGCTAGAAAATATGTACTTGTTGCCGCTCATGCACTATCCCCCCGCGCAACATGAAAAAATAGGTTAGGAGTACCACATGGCTATATCTTTAAGCATTCCGAGAATATCATCAAGCAGTATTGCTATATCTTCAAGTTCCGGTATCTTTTCCGCGTAGCGCTCAACTTTATCCTTCAACCTCTTTACGTCGTTCATAAGTCTGGATATTGTTGCTATTCCTACCGGTTCTTCTTCTCTTATCTCCTTCCGTCTTCTTCTGAACTCCTTCTTATATTTCTCCGTTACTTCTCGTTCAGGTGTTAGCTTAGGCATTTACTGACCACCCTGTTGCTGTTCTTGCGTTTGCTGTTGCTGTATCTGTTTTGCAAGTAGCTTAAGCATTTCCTCAACGTCGAAGTGCTTACTGGTTAGCTTGTATCTCTGCACGAATACGTGCGTCAGGTCGTTTATCAGTTGTTTGATTATGTCCATGTGGCTGTACGGGATTAGTGCAGTAAATACTTTCAGCATCATCAGTACGTCGTCCTTTGTCAGTACTCCTTTTCTGTAAAGCAAAAAGAGAACCAGTGTGCTCTCACATACCGCTACTATCGACAGATAGAGGCTCACATCGAACATTCGCACCACCTCACTACACCGTCTTTATCGTGTAAACAATTCTTAACATTGCCTGATCCGGCACCGTAATTGGCGGCGAAATGCTGTCTAGGATCAGCGGCAGTATATCGCCGTTTTTCCTCACGTATACGCCGCATTCGCTCACGGTTATGTCGGCGCCCGACAGATTTGCAAAGTTTCTCGATATGGTAAACGTTTGACCGTAGAAGTCGCTGAAGTCAACGTTCTCATACTCCAACTGCCCACTGCCGGTTCCGTGTGATATTTGGTTGCCCAACTTGTACGTTTCCGGTGTACCGCTTCCGACAACGATTCCGAAACTGTCATCACCTGCACCGGCGTTGCACCTAAACAGAGATGAGGAAGATAAAGTTGTCGATACACCGTCAATAGTATAACCGCTGATAGATTCGTGCTTTAGGTGCGCGTATATAAGACGTATCATGTTTCCGCTCCAGCTTCTGCTCTTCCATTTCCTTTTTTCTAGCACTTTCCCAGTTTTAAGATCTCTTACCTCTGTCTCTATCCATAATTCTATCGGATTTCCACCCTCTTTCTTCACCATCTTCACGTCACCTCATAACTTAACTCATACGATACACCATACTCTTTCGCTTTTGATGTTAGCGTACCCACAATATAACTTTTCTCATACGATATACTGGCTTCCAACTCGTAAGTGGGCTTGTACATTCCCATGGTGGGAACTCCTCCGACGGGAGGAGCGGTTGGCGCCTCCGGTCTTGAAGGTCTCGGCACGCTAAGGGTTGGCGGTGTCCACGTGAAAAGCGGCATTTGCGGTATAAGTTCGATGGGTTCGGTTCCTATTTCAGGTATGAAGCTTGATATAATTTCAGATGCAAGGTAGCCGATTATCGGGGCACTAACTATACCAGCAAAAGCCGTAAAGATATCGCTTGCACTTCTGATTGCTGTTATTCTTTCAGCGGATTTCCAAGTAAGATACACGGACATATCAGCCATTATAATCGTTTTTAGTTTTTTCCTAAAGTTAACAACGAGGCTTGTGAACCACTGATTTACGTACGATGTTACGCCGCTCCACCAGTTCACTATTCCTTCCCAGATTTTGCTAAACAGATTAACAAGGAAGTTCCATGCGGATTCGAGAAGGTTTATCAAATTATCGACAAACCACGACAGTCCGTTCCAAATCCAGTTTCCAAATGTGTAGAACGCGTTACCTATCACCGCAAGAGCATTCGCAATGTAAGTATAGGCTGTGCTGAGCCATTCTCCGAAAGTTTTCCCTAACGCCTCAAGCCCTTTCCATATCCATTCTCCAAATTTCGAGAATGCATCAATGAACGATTCAGCTACCCACTTGAAGCCCTGAGCGATAAACGCACCGAATGAGGACAGCCCAGCCCAGATTCCCTGTCCCGTGTTAACGATTGCGTTCACAGTATCGCTTATTCCCGAGAAAAAATTAGTGATGGAAGAAACCGCACCGGAAATGGTCGACCATACAACTTGAATCCATTCGGCCATTTACGTCACCACAATCTTATGATTATTCTCAGCTTACCATCTCTGAACTCTATGCTAACGGCGTCCCTCTGTTGCTGTGGCATATTAGCAAGTACTACTTGTTTGAACTCCTCTTCGCTCATCTCTATGATTATCGAATTGTTTTCGAAATGTGGCTGTTTTCCAAATCCCAGTGCTCTCATCCGCTTAAACAAATCCGTTAAGAGACCGGATTGCACCATCTCCCATCACCTCAGCCGGCTATCAGTATAACCAGATTTATCATTGCCAGACTAAAAGCCAGCGGGTGTTCCCCTATCCATGTGTAAACTCTTCGCAGTATTTCCATTACGTATGCAACTATCGTCCTCACCGTGTTTATAATCTGCGATAGGACGCTACCGGCTATCGTCGTTGCTTCTCCGATTTCTCCAACACCTAAAGGCGCCGCCATCTCGGGCATAACTCATCACCCCTAGAATAAGCTTACATCCAAAACAATAAAAAAATAAGGGTTTAAGCTAAAGGACGACGAAAAAGCTAGATCGGGATCAGAAGAGACCTCTGAACGCTCCGGCGATTCTCCGTACAACTCTGGTGAGCAGTGCAATCATTGGAACGGTCAATGCGCTAAGCACTATTATTTGCGCTATAAGATAACTGTTCTCTGAAAACACTTGTGCCAGCGAGTTTATCAGCCACGCAATGCCGTTGAATATCGCATTTATGATATCACCAATTGCTGGTGCTGGTGTGGACATCTACTACCACACTCCTAAACCGTTTTCTTCAATAGAAAGCTATATACGGTTTCGGATTTAAAGTGAACGCATGAGGTGAGCACCTATGCAGACGTCAACGTTTTGTAAAAACTCGAAAAAGCAAGTACACGAGAACCTCGACAAAATTAAGAAAGGGATAAGGCGGCTGTTGCCAAATGCAACCGTCACAATTGAGGAAAACGCGCTGTTCGTGGTGCTACCGCTTAGAGACATAGTCAACGCGCTCAAAAAGCGCATATACGATTCGCTCAAGCGCTACCTACCCGATGCGAAGATAGAAAGCTTCATCGATACGGAAACAGATGATCCAAAAATAGTTCTGGTGTTCGGGAGATGAGCGAAGACGAAAACGAACAGAAAGAGATATCGTTTGAAGATATAACTATGAGGGATGTGCAAGCGGCGATAAGGATAATTGAGGAATTTTTACGCGTAGCTAGAAGGGCGGAAGTGCTTTTACGGCGCATTGAGGCACTAACAAGGAGGCACGGCAGAAGCGAGCGTCTGGAGGACATGATAGCGCAGATGATAATACCCGCGATGCTACCGCGCGAAGTGAAAGGCATAGCGCAAAACGCAATAGAAAGCGCGGAAATGAAAAGCGAAAGCACAAGCGATGAAGACGTGCAGAACCTGATCAAAAAAATAAGGAACGGAAAGCTAAAGCGCATATAATTTCTATTTTTTGTTTATGCTCCGGACGGTCTCGCTCCGCTCGATCTAGGAGACGTTTGTTCTACTGGTTCTTCGCCCTTGAGTTTTGCGATTATTGCTTCCATCACATGCCTTTCCAGTCTGGCTTTTCGTTCCCAGATGTTCATAAGTTCCTCTTCAGTAAGCACTCGCCTCTGCTTGACCTTGTTCAGATATTCGTTAACGAAAGCCTTATACAAACCCCATAAACCGCTAGGTATGTTGTTATCTTCGAGAACGCTTTTTATACGCGCGTAAGCCTCCTTGTACTCGCCATACCCCGCTTCCCATGCGGCGTACTGCATTCTTGCAAGTTCGTTAATCATCTCAGGAGAAGGCACACCGCCGTGAAGTCTGACCATCTTGTACGTGTATCTCAGTGGTGTCGTAATGGTTATACTTTTTCTAGGCATGACACGATCACCCCTGAAGCTTTATCGTTAACCAGAATGCAAAATGAAAAAATAAACTATACGCTTTATGCATACGTTAATGTTTATAGCGCCTTGATGTACTGCTTTATTCCCTCAACCTTAGTGGCTACTTCTTGTGCGTTTCTTACAGATGCGTCTATGTACATCAGCAGAGGCTTAACATGTCCTGAGATCATGTTTTTCAGCGACAACGGCAGAAGCCTTTCGTACCACACCGTCCTAAGAATGTTGTCCAACAGCGCTTCCGCATTTTTAAGCATAGTGATGCCGTCCTCTATGAATTCCCTTACCCGTGTAAACTTCTCCATGTATTCCTCTATGATCTCCTCCTTTGTTCTGTAAGGTTTCGGGTATCTTCTTTTCCCCATGCTCATTTCCAATCACCTCATTCCTTTTCAAATACACAGTATGGGGGACTATCCCTATAATAGCATCTCGGTTAAGGCGGTTTTCTTGCACGACAGTACATGTTCGTAAAGCCGTCCTCCCTGATTTCCTCAACAACAAACCCTATGCTTTCCAGCAGTTCTTTAAGCGTCCTCTTCGTAAATCCCGCTTTATGGTAGTTGAACTCGTAGTCCTGTGCTCCATAGACGTACCACGATATTTCTTTCCATCCGAACTTACCACTCAGTATCACTTTCTCCGCAATAGCCTCCATATCCGGGCATCTGATGTGAATCACGCCACCGGGTTTCAGCACCCTGAACCAGTCCCTCAGGATCTCCTCCACCTTATGGAAACTGAAGTGCTCCACGATATCAAAAGCTATTATCTCCTCTACGGAGTTATCTGGGAAGGGCAACGGTTTTTCCAAATCGTGCACAAGATCCGGATTCACTTCTTTCCGTATATCGACGTTTATGTATCCCTCCCGCTTATCCTCACCGCATCCAAGATTTAGCTTAACCATTCCGATC
>CAZOWB010000017.1:0-10885 GCA_964583315.1 uncultured Candidatus Bathyarchaeia archaeon
CAAATGGTGTTGAGTCAACTTCAACAGAGATCTCTTCAACTCTTGGTAGTGGATGGAGAATTATAAGATCGCTTTTAGCCATTCTTAAAACATTCAAATTTACCACATATGAGCCTCTGACTTTCTCGTATTCAGCTAAATCTGGGAATCTCTCTTTCTGGATGCGTGTTACATAGAGAACATCGACTTCTGGAAGAACTTCTTCAATGTTTGAAAACTCGAAAACTTTAATTCGGCTTTTGATATCTTCTAAGATTTCCCTACGTATCCTCAATAATTCAGGTGAAACCAGAAAGAGCCTAACATCATAGAGTGATAATGCATAAGCAAGCGAATGAACTGTTCTGCCATATCTTAAGTCACCCATCAAGGCAATAGTTAAGCCATCAATTCTTCCCTTCTCTTTAAGAATTGTATACAAGTCTAGTAGAGCTTGCGTTGGATGTTCCTCAGCGCCTGAACCAGCATTTATAACTGGAATCTCCACGTATTCAGCTGCAAAGCGTGCAGCGCCCTCAGCTGGATGACGCAGAACTATTATGTCAGCATATTTCTCAACAACACGAACAGTATCAGCTAAATTCTCACCTTTCTTGATAGACGCTATCTCCGGCTCGTTGAAACCTATAACTGAGCCACCAAGCTTATACATAGCGGTTTCAAAGCTCAGCCTAGTTCTAGTGCTAGGTTCAAAGAATAATGTGGCCATAATTCGTCCCTTAAGAACATCGGATCCCTTTTTGATTAGAGGTTCCATTTCATTAGAAATCTTTAAAATATAATCGATCTCTTCACGGGTGAAATCTTTTATTGAAATAATATCTCGACCAATAAAATCGGCTGCACTAACCATCAAGATGCACCTTTTAGGCAATAATATTTAATCCCTTAAAAAATTTAAGCCTTAAAAATATTCAAAGGATGTGCTGGTTAAACAAAATCCGATGGACACATTCTTCGCTCATGAAAAGCATTAATATTTTTCTGAGAGTAAGGTCTTTCTAGACGTGTTAGGAGACGATGAGCATGAAGAATCTTCTGATGGTAACACATTCAGCTGGATTTAAACATGATTATCTGCCAATCGCTGAAGAAGTTGTAAGGAAATTGGGCTTAGAATCAGGCACATTTAATGTTATAGCTACAGAAGACTGTAGTATTCTCAATTGTAGGGATCTAAAGAAGTTTGATGCTATTTTGTTCGCGACTTCAGGTGAACTACCAGTGACAGATGAGCAAAAAACAGATCTCATAAATGCTGTAAAAAATGGAAAGGGCTTTATAGGCGTACATAATGCAACAGACACCTTTTATAAGTTTCCTGAATATGGGAGAATGATCGGTGGATACTTTAACGGTCACCCATGGACTCAAGAGGTCACCGTAATAGTTGAGGACAGAAATCATCCAGCTACTAGACATCTACCGGAGAGATTTAGAGTTAAGGAGGAAGTTTACACGTTTAGAGATTGGTCACGTGATAGAACCCACGTTTTAATAAGCTTAGATAACAGTTCAGTTGATCTGAATAAGGGGACTAGACCGGATAATGACTATGCGCTTTGTTGGTGCCATAAATATGGGAGAGGAAAAGTATTTTACACCGCTTTTGGACATTTCAAGAATCTTTGGAATGAAAGATGGTTCCAAATACACTTATTGAATGGCATACTCTGGACAATGAAGCTAGCTGAATGACAATGAGTTCATAGAAAATTTTTCTTCCGCTCAGCCTTTAAGATTTTTTCTGGGATCCCCAGTCTATTTTAAGAAATTCTGCCAGCTTTGCTTTCAGTATGTCTATCAGCTCTGGATCATTTCTTGAGTATATATCTGGTATATTAAGCACTATGGTTTTCTTCTTCGCATCTGGCTTTAAAGCCACTATAACTTCCTTATGGAAATCCTCCATTACGAAGATGATATCTGCCCACTCAATAAGATCTTTAGAGATTCTTCTTCGGGCATTAAACCATACTCCAGCTGATTGAACCTCAAAGCCCTCTATATTTTTTAATAGGGCTTCTGCTGTTGGACTGCGATCTATATTAGCCGTGCAGACAAAGAGAACACGCTTAGGCCTCTCTAATGAAACCATCTGTTAGTCACCCACATTACTTTATAAGATTGTTGAGATCTACATCTTTTAAATCCCAATAGAGAACTTCTCTTTCATTCCCAATTCAATTATATTAAGGTTGTTATTATTCTTGCCTATTTACGTCTCTTTAAGGAATGCAATTCCATCGCATGATTAGTGATTAGCATACTTCAGTAAGATTAAAAGTTTGCGCCTCCATTAATTATTTAAAAATTGCGTAACTTTCATAAATTTATGTTTTAAATGCTTAAGGGAGACTGTTAATCTGATGAAACGTTAATGGTGTCTAGGAATGGTTAACCGAAGGATTTCCGGCATACTATTCGGTGTATCAGCTGGCGCCATGTGGGCTTTTGAGGCTATTCTAGGAAAAATACTACTTTCATCTTTAAGTTTTATTCAGGTGGCTGCCTCAGAATCATTCTTCGCGACAATAATATCATTCGCTTACATTTTACTAAGTAGGAAACCCGTGAAAATTAAGGCCTCTCGCAAAATAGATGTCCTACTCATTGGATTGGTTGGTTCAGTATTGGCTCCAATAGCATATTTCCTAGGGTTAAAATTAACATTTGCCATTAACGCCACACTACTCGCCCATATACAACCACTTTTCGTCTCAATTCTAGGCTTCCTCTTTTTAGGCGAAAAAATTCAGAAGAATGACATTATAGGAGGGCTTGTAATAGGTGTTGCAGCTATCCTAATCTCCGGTAGGAGCATCGAAAACCTTTTAGGTCTAAAGTTTAATGTGGGCGATCTTGTGGTTTTATTTGCAACCTTCTGCTGGGCTCTTGTAGCAGTACCCGGTAAGCGTCTAACAAGGACTGCTAACAGCATGTTAATAGTAGGTTATAGATTCCTAGTTGCCTCAATCTTTTTTGTTCCTTTACTGCTAATTTTAAATCAATTAGTAATTGAATCAGTTTATCAAATAGTTCTTGGAGTGATTATAGGTTTGGGATACGTATTTTATTATGAGGGACTCAAGAGGATAAAGGCTAATCAAGTTGCACTAACGGAACTTTCATCACCATTCTTCACAGCCATATTAGCGTGGTTTATTCTTGGCGAATATATAACTGGACTTCAGATTATTGGAGCGATATTATTGGCAATTGGTTTAATTATATTAGCATGGGAAAGTTATTAATGTTAAAATTAAGAATTAGAAATAATTCCTTTTAGATAGATATTTAGTAAGCTATTTATACGGTTCAACCTAATTTTTCTTAGCGGTGTGAGAGTTGGGGGTAAATGAGGCTTTACGCGAGATAGATGCAATAGAAAATCTGCTTGGGCCATACGAATTCTTTTCACATGATGCAAAGAAATTTCTTAACGTTTTAAGAGAATTAAAGAAAGTATTAGGTGAGATGGATAAGGACAGAATAAGGCAAATTGCTAAAGAAATGGAAAATATTGAGGAGGCTGCGGCACCCTACAGAGGATACGGGTTTGTGGAAGAAGCCTTAAAACACGCAAAGAAATTACTTAGCGAACTTAAAAATATTCTTGAGGAATAATCTTTTAGAATCTCACAGAAAGCAAGGGATCATTCTAGGTTCTTAATCTTTTTTATTAACCAAACAATTTTCTTAGCGAAGTTTCTCGCGGTTCTTAAGCCCTCTCTATCTTCTAAAACCTCACCTTTTTCTCTTCCAAAGGCTATATTCCAATATGTTGATCCCGGGACAATCATCCCTTGATGTAGAAAGAAGAATAAGAGCTGTGCAAAAGTGAAATTTTGTCCAGCTCTCCTAGCAACAACCAATGGGCCGCCAACCTTATTCTCGAAGACTCGACCTCTTGCACCAGAAATATAACCAGCTCTATCAATTAGAGCCATTATTTGTGGGGTTGCAGATCCAAAATAGACTGGTGAAGCCAATATTATACCATCAGCTTTGATCATCTTTTCAAATATTTCTTGAAAATCATCTTTTATGCGGCATTCACCCGTCTTTCTACATGATAAACAAGCATCGCATGGTTTGATTTCCTTATTAGCTAACCGTATGAGCTCTGTTTGGGCGCCTTCCTCAGCAGCCGTTTTTAGCGCTTCTGTAACAAGTTTTTCCGTATTACCCTCAACTCTGGGACTTCCAGCAATTCCTATTACATAGATCATGATTAACACCAATCTAAAGAAATTTAGTACATAAGTTATTAAGTTTATGCGTTATAGAATCAGTCTCAAAAATAATAACGTAAGTAAAAGTGAGTTATTTACTGGTTAAGGAGAGTTTTTATTTTTGCTAGGCACCTATCACAGAATTCTGATCGTTTTCTGTCGGTCATATATATGTGAAGTGAAAAATACATGACGCAAAGGGGGTTCCTACAATGTCTTAAACCAAGAGTGTGACCTATCTCATGAACAGCTTCTTTAATAGCTCTTTCCACAAATAGTTTTTCGTTTGGCTTCTCTCCATAAAATTCCGGTCTGAGCCTAAATAGTGATATTATTGCAGCTTTCCCCGGACATTGAGCTTCGCCAAAGATAAAATTCATCCCAGGGGCATAAATGTCAGCCTCGGTTACACCTAATACTGTGTATTGCTTTCCTATGTTCCCTTCAAATCTTAAGGCATATTTTAACACCTCATTCAATAGCGGTTCAGACACATATTGTTGCCTTGAATGATTATAAGCGTCTTTAGGCAATTGGATGACATCTTCGAGGATAATACATTTTCCCCTTCGAAAAGAATTTTCTATCCCTTTTTTAATAAAGGGAAGAATATTCCTCTCAAGGTTTCCAACTTGAATTACGAAGATTCTCATTTTTCTCGAACCTAGATTGTAAAAGTATCTCCGGGATTTGGGGCTTTAGCCTCTAATCCTACTTCTTCTTTAATCCACTTTGCAAATCTTTCACAATTTCCGTTGGCTCCATGAAATGTGAAAATGATAGGCTTTCCTTTTAACTTTTTAATGGTCTCTTTCAGCTCTTTCGCTCCACAATGGGATGAAAAATCAAAGAAGCCTATTTTGGCCTTAATCTTTCGGACTTTCCCATCTATAACGCATCTACCTTTATCAATTAACTCTCTACCAGGCGTTCCAGGAATCTGGTATCCAACAAGAAAGATAGCGTTTCTAGATTTCTTTCCAACTATCTGAACATAATATGATGCGGGACCACCCTTTAACATACCAGCTGGCGCAATTATGACGCCTGGTCTTTTCGCCGCTCTTTTACGCTCTCTCCAATCCTCAATCCAGTTAACCATATGGACAGCATCCATAAAAAGCCGGGGATCTTTAAGAAAATCCACATGATTCATTAGTATCCTACTGGCTTCCCGCGCCATACCATCTATAACAACTGAATACTCAAAGTGATGGGCTGCTAAAATACATGCAATTTCTTGGGCGCGGCCTACGCTAAATGCAGGAACAAGAACCGTGCCGCCGGATTCGACAACTTCAGTGACTTCTTCAATAAATTTTTCTTCGAGAGTTCTTCGTTCAGTATGATCTTCATCAGCGTATGTACTCTCAATTATGACCGCATCTAGTTCCCCATAATTTTGATCCGCACCTGAGAGGAGACGTGTTTCTATCGTGTTGAAGTCGCTTGTATATAGTAGGCGTTTGCCTTCAGCCTCAACTAGCACTGAAGCCCCACCTGGGAGATGACCAGAATTTAGCAGCTCGAATTTTATGTCGCCTACTTTAATTTCTTCCCTATAATTGATATTTATATGGCTTCTAACCATTGAGTTAAGCTCTATATATTCATAGGGCAAGTAGTAACTTGATAAATGAATAAAATCTTTTATCAGGAGACTCATTAAGTCTAGATTTAGAATTGTGCCATAAACAGGCTTTGACTCAGTTATGTGGAATATTGGGATAGCGCCGGAATGATCTAAATGGCTATGCGTTGCTATTATTGCATCAACTTCTCTTGGCGGAATATGCATTGGGAAACCAGGTGTATGGTTAAGCATAACCCCATAATCGAGTAAAATTTGAGTTTTACTTGTCTTCACGGCTATTGCGGCTCTACCGACCTCTTTAGCTCCGCCTAGAAACTTGATCTCCAATTATATTATCTCCACCATCTAATTTTCGATTTTTATTTCTTAAACTTTTTTTAACTTTATTAATTATTCAAGACATCAATATTAACTTTATTAAGGTTTCATGGAAAAGTAGAAACTTGAGATTACATGTTTAAAAATAGTATTTTAGATTTAATCTTAAGTTCAGGAGATTTTTTGATGCAAAGATCAGATACGGTTTTACTCCACGAGTCTTTCTCCGCTAAAATTATAACTGTTGTGTAAGATGCATCGACTATATATTCAAGAATTTTTTGCACCATATAATTTATAGCCCTCTCATCTGGCGGATATGCATACTCATATTGGAATAATGGATAGGTTTCAGCAAGTTCCACCGGTATGACGCCAAAGGGTGGCGAATAAAAACACACATGAATGCTATCTACGTTTAAGTTAAGATTCTTACATACCTTACGAACGGTCTTTTTAAGTTTTTTACGCCTACGGAGATCTTTAGTTTCAGAATCTGGAATTAAGAGTAGAACTTTAGCCCATCTCGGCGGCGTATACCTCTCCTTTAATCTTTTAGCATGACGAATTACTTCCGGTCTTGCTAATCCGATCGAACTGAAAAAGAATAGCCCCTTTCTTTTAATGTATGGACTATGCTTCTCGATATATTCGTTATATTTTTGCATTCTCTTTAATGCTTGGAGGAGTGACGGGTGACTATGCGCCTTCATCTCCACATACTCCCAAAGTCTGCCTTCGATTATTGCTTGTTTAATTCTCTTGATTTCTGCAAAGCAGACGTATAGGTTATGCTTACTCAATTCTCTCTCCCTTTCATTTTTAGGCATCTCCCTGAGCTCTTTTGGTTCACGTTTAACGCAAACTTGACATGAGCAGGGCAAATACTCCAGCTCTTCAAGCCGCATTGTCCCATAGTCAGTTAAATATCGATCTTCCCGGGCAAAAAGCGAGTATGCGGCTGAGTCGAAAAGATCGCATCCTAATGCGATAACTAAAGAGAACATGAATGGGTGGCCGGCTCCAAAGAGATGAAGGGGGCGATTTATTGGGATGTTCATTTTGGCTGTAACTATCATGTCAACTAATGTACTGAATAAATATTGTTCCATAACGGGTGTTGGGCTGCCCAAAGCATGAATGTCAAATGGGAGATTCCCCATTTTTTCAGCTGAAGCCATCACTAGGTCAATATAACAGCCTCCTTGAATTGGTCCAACCCACGCTATATCCTCACGGCTCTTCAAAACTTCTAAATCTTTAGCTCTCCTAAATGTTTCCTCAACAGTGTATTTGGCATGTTCTAATGGGACTTTCCATCCAGTTGGGATATCAAGTATTGTCGCGATATCCGTATTTATTTCCTCCTGATACCTTATGATTTCTTCATTAGTTACATCTACACTTCCATAAGCTAGGATCTGATATGCACCTGAATCTGTCATTATGACGCCGGGAAATTCAAGTATTTTATGAATTCCCTTCTCTTTAGCTTGCTCACCAAAATGCTTTTTAACGATGTATGCGTTCGTTATTAAAGCTTTGCAACCAAAATCTTCCCACAGATCTCTTGGAGTCACAACTTTTTTAGCTGGATTTATAACTGGTAGAAAGGCTGGAGTCTCAATTATTCCGCTTTTAGTTTTAAACTTTCCAATTCTAGCTAAAAGATCTTTATGTTGAATCTCGAAACTGATCATAATTTAAGCACGCAACCATGACACTTATTACATTCAATCCATATATCTAATCTAAATCTAAGCTTAATAAATAAAGGGTGATTAATCACATCTCAGGAAAGGGTGAGATTTATTTGGTATGCGAAATTAAATTTTATGAGAAGCCTAATTTAAAGAATCCCGTTTTAATCGAGGGGCTTCCAGGCATAGGACTTGTTGCAAATATAGCCGTTGCATACCTTATAAAAAAATTGAAAGCAAAGATATTTTGTGAAATTAGATCATCCTTCTTTCATGATATGGTTATTACTGATAAAATGGGGTTCCTTAAGTATCCAGTTAATCAACTTTACTATTATAAAGGGCATCCTAAAGAGAATGAACGGGACCTAATACTCTTATATGGAAACACTCAAGCACTCACACCTCGCGGCCAATATGAACTCTGCGGACATATATTGAATATCGCTAATAACCTAGGTTGTAAATTCGTTATAACGCTTGGAGGTTACAGACCGGGAAGGCCCGTTACTAAACCAAAACTATACTTTGCTGCATCAGATATTGAGACGGCGAGCATTGCCAAGAATTTAGGTGCCGAGGCTTTAACCATTAACATTTTCGGTATTGCCGGAATTTTGATTGGTATGTGCAGGCTTCGCGGCATCCAAGGACTCTGTTTACTTTCTGAGACTCCAGGGAATTATCCGGATAAGGAAGCTGCCAGTGAACTCTTAAAGGCTCTCTCGAAAATACTGAAGATCAATGTTGACCTAGACGACTTAGGCGACCCGGCAGATTTAATAAATGTTCTATCTCCGTTCGATTTTGGAGCATTATCTAAACCTAAAAGAAGAGATAAACGGGCTAAGCCTGAGTGGTTGGTTTGAAATAAGAATAGATTTTATGCTATGTAAAAGTGAAAAATTAGGTAGATTTGCCATTATAAACTACATTGATTTATTCTCCCTTTGTTTCTTGTAGGAACTGACGGTATACTCTTTGCACTCTCTCCGCTGCAGGCCCGCTTCCCTCAACAACGCCGTCTTGTGTTACTTTAATCCTATCCATAACCCATATGAAACCTTCTTTCTCATAGAGTTTGACCATTCTTGGAAATACTCTTTCTAGCCTTTCCGCCAAACCTTTAAGGTCAAAGGGTTTTTCGGTTGAAAGAATTTCAGCGACTCTACTTCCACTTAGCACAATCTTCGGTATTGTTTGTCCCTTTTGATCTTTTACATCTGAGAGACATAAACTTAAGCTTTCCGGATTTATTCCAACTAATGTTCCAGTATAGGTTTTCCATCAACCGTCACAACACTAACAGTTCTATCGATAAGTGAGGAAACTTCAATAACAAATCTTCTTTCAGCTGTTGACATGTCTCAACTCCCTAATCATTTTATGCGAATTAATATCTATTTTTCAGATTTATTACTTTATTGTAATTATTGGAAATTTTTTCGCTTAATCTGTTGCTCCAGTATCAGAATAGTATTTGGGGGGACATCTTCGTAAACAACTATGTTTGGACCGATCCAACTATTATGTCCAATAGTTACGCCCGGCATAGATAGAGCTCCAATACCGGTCATGACGTTATCGCCCATAATGACGCCCATCTTCTTTTTACCAGTATCAGTTTTTTCACCTTTAATCTTCATTTTAATGGTTTTTCTATCAAAACGGAGATTAGCTGAGATAAATCCGGCTCCCAGATTACATCCTTCACCTATTATACTATCACCAACATACGAGAGATGGCCTACACGCACGCCATCCATCAATATACTATTTTTGATTTCACATGCATTCCCAATTCTAACGTTTCTACCCACGCTTGTATATGGACGTATGTAACAATTAGGACCAATATCGCTTCCATCACCTATGAAGACTGGACCCTCAATATATGAACCCGACCGAATTATCGTATTCTCGCCAACAAAAACTGGTCCTTTGATATGGGCTCCTTCTTCAATTTTTCCTAGAATACTTGGTTTAATCGATTTGAGAATCCGCATATTAGCGTCAAGTAAATCCCATGGTCTCCCTATATCAAGCCAACTGTCAAGGGGGATTTCCATCACAGCGGCTGGTTTCCCCTCTTTAATGAGGAGGCGTATTGAGTCGGTTATTTCTAGTTCGCCTCTCTGAGATAATTTTGTACGTCTTATAAAATCAAATATTTCGGTTGAGAACATATATACGCCAGCGTTAACTAAATTATTAGGTGATAATTTTGGAGATGGTTTCTCTATTATATCAATTAATTGTCCATCTTTTATCTTTAAGACTCCGTATTGCTCTGATTTTTTTACTTTAACAGCGGCCAAAGTTACAGATGGTTTGGCTTTTTTATGCTTCTCAACAATGAATTTTATTGCGTTGGCTGATAGAAGCAGATCGCCATTTACGGCTAAAAAATCTTCATCAATATATTCCTTCACAGCTGCTATAGCGTCAGCTGTTCCTAAAATTCTTTTTTGATATATATAGTCGATATTAACGTTAAATTTGGCGCCATCGCCGAAATATTTCTTTATCATTTCAGCTTTATATTTAACAACCATTAGGATGTTTTTTATATCAGCCGCCTTAACCGCATTTATTAAATGTTCCAGAATTGGTTTTCCACCTACTGGTATCATGTGCTTCGGTCTGGTAAAAGTTAGAGGTCTAAGTCTTTGTCCTTCACCTGCGGCTAATATAACCCCCATCATTTACATTACCATTATTATTGTTATTTTATAAAATACTAATGTGTATAAATTAAAAATTATTTAGCATTTAATTTTAGAGATTTTGTATGTTAAATCTGCAATCATAAACCCGAATTCTCTACATAATTTCTTGTCTTCCTCGCTTTTCGGTGCACCTTCAATCGCTAATCCATAATGTTTATCATCAGGATTACCCTTAACAATCATGCCATGAATTAGCATAGCTTCAATTATTGATAAGAGCGTTGTCTCAGCGCCTGTGGCTGTTCCACCGGAAGTCGTGAAAGCGGCTCCAACTTTTCCTTCGAGTTTGCCATGTATTTTGACGCTCCT
>CAZOWB010000018.1:0-10822 GCA_964583315.1 uncultured Candidatus Bathyarchaeia archaeon
TTTTGCGGAAGGTATAGTGGCAGCTGAAAACATTGCTGGAATGGAGGTAAGTATGGACCGAAAAGCTATTCCAATCTGCGTTTACACCACGCCTGAAATTGGAAGCGTGGGCTTATCAGAGGAAGAAGCCATCAAATTAGGATATGAAATTTCAGTTGGAAAGTTTCCGTATATCGCTAATGGCAGAGCAATAACTCTCGGTGAAAGAGAAGGATTTGTGAAAATAGTTGCGGAAAAAGAAACCGATGAGATTCTAGGGATTCATATAATCGGCCCAGACGCAACCAACTTAATTAGCGAAGCTATAGTTGCTATTAAACTTGAATGCACATCGGAGGAGCTCGGCAAAACCATACATCCACATCCGACTCTGAGCGAGGCAATCATGGAGGCATCTCTAGCCGTATTTAAGAGAGCCATTCACATTTAACTCCTAATTTTAAAGAAAAATACTCCGTATTATCCATGGGAGAGCACTTTAAATAATAGAAGATTTTTCATCTTTAGTGGGGGAGTAAAATTGACTGAGAGAAGAGGACGGGTTGAAGGAAAAGTCGCTATAGTTGTTGGCGCCTCTGGAGGCATAGGCGAGGGAATAGCTAGAGACCTTGCCAAAGAAGGAGCCTACGTTGTTCTCACTGCTAATAGAAATCTCGCTAAGGCGCAAAAGATTGCAGAAGAAATAAACCAGCAATACGGTCAAGGCAGAGCTATAGCATTAAAAGCCGACGTCACTATTGAAAAAGAGGTGGAAGAAATGGTTAAAAAGACTGTTGAAGTCTTCGGCGGAATCGACATATTAATTTACAGCGCCGGCATAGTAAAGGCGGGAAGCGTCAAAGAAATGAGCCTAGAAGACTTCGAGAAAGTAACCAAAGTAAACTACACGGGATACTTCTTATGCGTTAAGCATGTAGCACGAGTAATGGCTGAACAACATAAGCGTGACCCCTCCCGCTGGATGGACATTATTCAAATCAACTCAAAATCCGGTTTACAGGGAAGCTATAAAAATGCCGCTTACGCTGGAAGCAAATTCGGCGGCATTGGACTAACACAGAGCTTCGCGCTTGAGCTACTGGAGGACGGAATCAAAGTTAACGCTATATGCCCAGGAAACTACTTTGAAGGCCCTTTATGGTCTGATCCCAAGAAGGGATTATTTGTGCAATATCTTAAGGCAGGTAAAGTCCCCGGGGCAAAAACTATAGAGGACGTTAAGAAATACTATGTGTCTAAGGTACCTATGGGTAGAGGATGTGAAATAGAGGATATAATGCGTGCTATATACTATGTTATAGAGCAGAAATATGAAACCGGACAGGCGATTCCTGTTACAGGCGGACAAGTAATGCGGTAAATACTATGGCTACATCTCCAGAGAGCCTTCTCTAATAGCTTTAGGCTTTAGGAAGGATAATTAGCGTTAAGTTTTTTCTTTTTTGAAGAATTTTTTCACTATACAATCAAATTTTTTCTTTGCGTCTTCATCTGTAAAAATGCACTGTTTATTAACTACTTTAATGGCATCTAATACGTCATTTGGCACTCTAAATCCTTGCTTAACGATCCATCCGTTTGGTTCATCGCCTAGAATAGCGTATAACCCGAGAGCAATTTTGAAGGTTTTCTCTCTTCCGATACTTGTGAACCATTCAAGAACATCATCCGGCCACACTATTTTACCTAAAAATGAGAAAAAGGAATTCCCAAACCGTCGATCCTCAAATGTGAGTTTTCCCTCGGCGTCAATATAGCCTATTCCAGCATAATTAGAAAGGAATTGATGACCAAGAATCAGATAGGCCCCTCTTTTAAAGATTGGAAGAAACTCCTTTTTCTTTGACTTTTCATCGACAAGTGGTTGGGGAGATTTAGTGTTATGTTCCGTTCCATTAAAGACTGGAAAACCACGCTTTTCAGCGATTTCTAAAATTTCTTTCAGTCTTTCCTCAGTATTTCTTTTAGGAATAACCTCGATTGCAAAAATTCCAAGGCTCTCAAGCTCATCGAATAAAGAATCCAAGTCCGCTTCCTTCTCAGTTATCGGATTCCCCAAAACCGGGTAAGTGGGTATGGCACCATACTCCCTAAAAAGCGAAACTAATTTTTCGAGACTTGGAAACGCTCTAGGAGGTTCCTCCACATAGGCTGCCCCTCCAGCCTTTAAAAGATTATTCCTAATCAAGTCCTGAAGAGCCGCGTCGCTCGAAACATCTACTTCAACATCACTGAAGAGCTTCCGTAGAAATTCCTTAAGTTCGCTCTTGCCTGGAAATCTATTTCTGAGGAGCTCTGCTATTGCCTGCGCCACATGTCTCTCCGTTACATTTCCACGAGGTGTACATTTTAGCACATCATCAAAAGTTAAATTAAGAGACGGATCAATCTTCTTAAGAATCATATTTGCTTTCTTAGTCATTTTTTCGTATCTTTCCCTAAGCGCTTCCCGCATTGTCCTCAGAAGATTATCGCCTGGGGAGCCGGGTTTAAGATCACGTACAACTCCCTTGCCACAGAGGTATATCCGCCCCGGATTCTTTGGATCATTATATCTTTCACCTTTTTTCTTGGCTTCTTCAGACATGGCTATGGCTTCTATGCTGAAAGCAGCTTTTAGTCCTAGAATTTTACATGCCTCACCAAACTCTTTGTGACCAGCTATCGTATAGTGATCGTTTATTCCAAAGATCTCAAGTCCCGCCCTATAGGCTTTCCATGCAGCTTCCGTAGGAGATCTGAAGATGCTGAATGATTCACTTGTGTGAATGTGAACATTAACCCAGCCATGTTTTTCAGGGGGAGGAATTACTCCCTTATCTTCAAGACGTTTGAGTTCCCTAAGCGCTTCTAAACGCGATATTTCTCTCTTTTTCCCAGTGTAATTTAACTCCCCCTCTTCAGGTTCTCCAAGCAAGTCAATAAGCATCTGCACCCTTTCAGGAAAAACATTGGGACTTTCATCCATTTTCTTCACTTTCAATACGGATTTTAGCTTAATGTTATACCATACTATAAAATTTATGGACAACCTAAAACTCTTATTTTTTATGTTAGGAAAAACTTATTTTTCCCATATAACGATTAGAAGTTAGGAGATGATGAACAGACATGAAAATGAAAGCAGCCTTCCTTGTTGGCAAGGAACGTTTTGAAATAAAGGAGATTGAAAGACCAAAATGTGGTCCAGGAGAGGTTTTAGTTAGGGTTAAAGCCTGCGCTATATGTGGCACAGATTTAAGAATTTTCCGCGGCAGAAAAAGGGTTGATGTTCCAATAACTGGGCATGAAATATCTGGGGTGGTCGAGGAAGTAGGTGAGGGCGTCAAGGATCTTTCTGTCGGCGATAGGGTTGTCATTGAAACTGTGGTTGGATGCGGCGAGTGCGATGCATGTAAAAGAGGGGAGGAAAATCGTTGTAGGCGAAAATATAAGGCGATAGGCTACCAGTATAATGGCGGCTTCGCCCAATTCCTTCTTATGCCACGAGAGGCTGTTAAACAGGGGTGCGTAATTAAAATACCTGATAATGTATCCTTTGAGGAGGCTACCATCGTTGAACCTTTTTCATGTGTGATTAATGGTTGGCATCCATTTAGGAGCAGAGATCCAGGTTTTACAACCGTGGTTATAGGGGCTGGAATAATTGGTATGCTCCACGTGGAATATGCCAAGCAAATGGGTTCAAGAGTTATCCTCGTTAATCGTTCAGCTCCAAGGCTAATATTGGCTCAGAAAATAGGTTTACCTGCCGATGAATTTGTTGATGCGAGCAAATGTGATCCCATTAAAAGGGTTAAAGAATTAACAAATAATCTAGGAGCCGACGTTGTAATATGTGCAGCATCCTCTAAAGAGGTTCAGAGGGAAGCCATTGAAATGGCTGGAGTAGACGCTGACATAAGCTTTTTTGCAGGTTTACCTAAAGATGATCCGTACACTATGCTTGATACAAACCTAATACATTATAATGAACTTCATGTTCATGGAGCTAACGCGTCGAATAGAAGACAATACTTAAAGGCCATAGATCTCATAGCTTCTGGAAAAGTCAACGTTAAGAAATTTATAACCCATAAGTTCCCCTTAGAAAAGATTACAGAAGCCATAAAAACGCTTGAAGACAGAAAATTAAATGCCATAAAAATAATAATCGATCCATGGATGTAACTCAATTTAAGGAAAATACACCATTACTCTCCCAGGCTTAGTTCTCGCCTCTCCCTCCTCAGTATCAGCATATCTAAATGCCTCAGTTAGATCTTCTACGCTTTCAATTACGAATTTTTTAGCAGAAATTATCCGCTTAACTTTACTCTGAACCTCGGCTAGCTTCAATAATTCTAGGGCTTTAATATAGTGCTCCATTCTGCTACGCGTGGAACCCTTAAAAGTTAATCCCTTATTCACTATTCTGGTTACTTCAATTGGTACTTCACCCCTTGAGATTCCGATTAAGATGCATTTGCCGCCCGGCTTAAGGAGGTCTATAGATTCTTTTATTGTGGCTCTATGCGCTTTTCCACCAACAGCTTCGAAGGAAACATCAATAGTCCCATAAAGATCACTTAATTTCGCTGGTTCTTTTATTGAATTTATCGTGGAGGCGAAATCTTGAGCTAATGAGAGCTTTTCATCAATGATGCCGATCATATATAATCTCTCGGGCGGGATTCTTCTAACGTGAGAAATAGCCAAAGTTAGAAGGTAACCTATCGGTCCATCGCCTATGACGGCAACGGAGTCCATCTTGCTAATATTGGCTTCTTCAAGGGCATTTAGGGCTATTGAAAATGGTTCAGTTAATGCCGCTATCTCCACTTCCACTTCTTTGGGGACGGGTATCACGCGATCTTCGGGATATAGAAAAAAGGTTCTTGCTAATCCATTGGCTGTAGCAGCCATATACCTTGCGTTTTGGCATAAATTTTCTCTACCGTTTTTACAGGCATAGCATTCACCACAGGGGATCATCGGGTTGACGACAACTTTAGTTCCACTCTTCAGTTTAGATTCTCTGCCGGCTTCAATTACTTCAGCAACTCCCTCATGTAGCAAGCACATCGGCAATCTAGTTCTAAGTTTTTCCGGTTCCTTCTCTCCCTTAAAATATAGAATTTCACTTCCGCATATCCCAGCTACAATTGGCTTTAGTAGAAGAAATTTTTCGGGGATTTCCTCTATAACTTTCTCCTTTACAACAAATTTAAATGGTTTAACTAAATAAAATTCCTTTGCAATATACTTCACAGCGGAGCCTCCGTGACTTAAATTTGAAATATTTTTTCTCCTTAATAAATTATATTTATTCCCTTATTGGAGGTGGAATCGTAATTAAAGTTTGAGTTCTAAGAACGCCTCTTATGCTTTGAATTCTCTCAATTATTTTCCCAAGATCTTCCATTCTCTCAAAATCAACCCGAATAATATCATCGAATTCTCCAGTTACAGCATAAGCCTCCTTAACACCCTCAATCTTAAGTGCAGCTTCAGCCACCTTCCATATCATGCCGGGTTCAGAATTCACGAGAACATAAGCTCTCATTTTCCTCGCCGAATATTAGGTTTTATCTTGAAAATATAAAAAGTTTTTACTATTTTTATGCAAAATTAATTCAATTTGCAAACTATTAATAAAAGTCCGGATTACGAGACGATTTATTCCGAATAAGACAAAAATTATTATAATATTATGCATTTATGTTGTCGGTGAAAAATTTGCCTAAAAAGATTTGTTTATGAAGAACTCTTACCACATGAAATCGAGGAGATTATGAGAAATAGACCTATAGTTTATTTGCCCTTTGGAACATTAAATGGCATAGCCCCTCACATGACTTTAGGAAATGACACCGTCAAAGCCTACGAGATTCGCCTGCGTGCAGCTGAAAAGACGGGTGACTCAGAACTCTATTTTAAACTTTTAATAGAAAAGGTGGATCTATCCCTCTTCCTAATAGTGTGTATTATATTAATATTATCATTGTTTTCTTTGAGGTTTAACGCTTCATCAACCTTACAAAAACTTAAATTTTTAATTCAAGATTAACCTGACACTCTCAAATTTTTGAAGAGTAAGCTCTCCCATCCTGTATGGAACAACCTTCATTATGGGCTTTGAAGGATAAAGATGAAGGGATAATCTAACTGGTTTACTGTTAATCTTAAATGTTGAATTGCGTAGTTCAATAAAGCATAAAGCCATATTTTCAAAAACCGATACCACAGAACCTATTTTCTTACCTAAAAACCTCACAGGCTCACCTATTTTAGGAGTAAAGTTTGTGTGAACCCCAAAGAAGCCATAGTGCGGTATGCCGCCATCTATAAATCCGACTCCCCCACTCAAATTGGCTGGTAATCCATACTTAAAGTCGTGATTTAAAGCGATTAAGGAATATTCGCTTTTAGATTCAATCACCACCCCGCTTAAGCCCTCACATAACATGGTTTCTTCCATATTATCTCCGTCCATCTGCATTACTCTTTTAATTTTGTATCCTCCCCTCGCACGTAACGGATTAGATGGATCCTTCACTTCTATATGCATGTGCGGATCCGTCCAGAAATCAAAGAATCCCGATCTTATTAGCGACCCGAGCTTCTCGCCAACAATCACTGTTTCACCGACCTCAACTATGGGCTTTACATGAATGATTTTGATGATTCTCTTCTTGTTTTCTAGGCTTTTCATTAGAATAACATAGTCCTTATCGGAGCACTCAAAATTTTTGCTTTCAAAAAAGCCGACTTCTCTCACCCCTATTACTCTCCCACTAACTGGTGAGGGAGCGATCTCACCGAACTTTAGGTTTGGATATATATCGATGCCTATAAAATTGCGATGTGCAAAATATGGGCTGTTAAAGAATGAGAATCTGCCGCTTATTGGGCAGTAAATGTTTATGCCTTCTGAGTTTGCTACTTTAATCATATCCTTCATTGCATCTCAGAGAAAAAAGAAGAGATGTAGTTTAATAAAATTATTATTAATTAGGAAAATCTGATTTGAATATCAGATAAAGAAGGTGGTGGAGAAGGAGAAAATAAAAGATGCTATGGTGGTATCAGCCATCGGAACACTTGACCAATGCGTTCTACACATGGTTACAACAACCGATTACCCGCCCAAAGAATTCTTTAAGTGATGATCATGGTATAATGGCCAGTGGAGAACCACATCTCCATGCAATAGTATCAGATCGAGAAGTTGCATATGCAGGCCGCTTAGGAGAGGGATGTCAAACACTTTACTTGGCAGAGATAGCTATAGTGGAGATAAAAGAGGCAAATTTAACTGGTATTCATGATGAAAAGAACATCCTAGGATTGAGAAGCCAACCTAAATATGAGTAATTTATCTCAATACTCATGTTTTAAATCCATTATTAGTAACCCTTATAAAACTTGTATTCTTATTTAGATGTAATTTATTGAATTTTTGTGGATTTCTCCGTTTTCTCCTCGACATTTTAATGAGTAAATCAATAATACGCTTGTCTTCATCTTTTAGGTCCTTCACTTTGATTGCGCCTTTAGACTCAGCTTTCTGAAATATTTCGTCACCCATCTCTGTCCGTATGATTGTGAGTGACCAACCTTCGAGCCCTAATCCGCCGACAGATATATCGGCTAGCTCAGCGGAGAAATCCGAGCATTTAGCACAATAATCACATGAATACTTTTTAGCCTCCTTTAAAGACACTGCTCTAACTTCACCATTCTTCAACTTTAGAATCATCTTTCCTTTTATGTTAACTCTCTCAATATCATCAAGTTTTATGCCCAATTTCTTCTGGAAGAACTGCCTAATAAGTCCCTCATAAGTGAAGCATTCGCTACAAAATAGTCCTATCATAAAACCAATTGCCTTAGCATACTTTCTTAATGGAAGCATCTGAATTTTCCTGAGGGCATGAATTTGACATGGCGTTCCAACAAAGGCGATATTCCCAATCTTTTTCTCAACTCCCTCCTTAAAAGCCAAGATGTTCGGTGAATAGGTATATTTTGTTCCAGCGCACTTAAGTATCTCATGCTTTGAAGTGGCAAGCATGGGGATAGCTTTTAATGGCTCATTTAAGCTTTCGCTTGATAGAGCAGCGCCGTCAATAAAGCCTTCTTCCAGCGCAAATATTAGGAGTGATGTTACAACTCCGCCGTCCTGACAAACTTTTGAAACTTCACTGCTTGTTGTTTGAGCCATAACGATCCGTTTATAAACACCAAATTCCTCATTACTTTTCCGTTCCCTTCCAAAGATAAAGCGTTCCAAAGAGGGAATTGAAAGATTAAATCTCGGACAAACTTGAGCGCATATCCCACATACTTTACATTCGCTTATGAGCCTAGGTCCATAATCAGCGTATTCAAGGCAATTAAAGGGGCATGAAATTACGCATGTTGCACATCCAACACATAAGCGGGATTCAACAACAGTTTTCCCCAAACTTTCCTCAAAACTAACCTTGGGAATAGGCATAGCCTCACCACGTTTTCGCTTTAGCCAAAAATAAAGAGTAGAATTTAAAATATATTTTTTGGTGAAAAGCTTCTTACCTAGAGGTAGAGTAGATGAATCTAAATGATCTATTCAATAGGTCGCTAACAGTTAGCTCGCAGGAATTTCTAGAACTTATCAGTCATGTCGATCAAATATTATCCAAAGAAGAAAGAGGCGAAGGAAAATTAAAAATAGTCGGCAGACTAGTCCATATTCCCCCATTTGGAGAAGCAATAGTTATAGGGGATATACACGGAGACCTCTCGAGCTTAAAGCGTATGCTCTCGGAAAGCAAAGTTTTAAGCAAACTCTCAGACAAGAATGATTTTTATCTAATTTTCCTAGGTGATTACGGCGATAGGGGCGCATATTCACCTGAGGTTTATTATGTAGTTTTAACTCTGAAGAATGTCTTTCCGGATAAAGTGATTCTTCTACAAGGGAATCATGAGGGGCCGGAAGATTTGCTTGCATATCCACATGATTTGCCATATCATTTAAGAAGAAAATTCGGCTCAGATAGTTTAATAGTTTATAGAGAACTCAGCCGAATTTTCAGACGCTTTTACACCGCTGTAATTATTAGGGGAAAGTGTGTGATGCTTCATGGCGGTGTACCAAGCGAAGCAAAGAACGTAGGGGATGTTGCATTCGCGTATAGGAAACATCCTTCCAAGAGCCATCTAGAAGAGATTCTCTGGAGTGATCCAGTAGATGAGATTAGCGGTAAATATCCGTCACCACGCGGCGCCGGATACTTATTTGGTAAAGATGTAACGGAAAAATTCCTCAAAATTTTGGGGGTTAAGCTTCTGATTAGAGGACATGAGCCAGCCGATGGAGGATATAAATTTAATCATGATGGAAAAGTCTTAACCTTGTTCTCTAGGAAAGGAGCACCATATTATAATACTTATGCGGCGTATTTAATTTTAAATCTCTCAGGGAATTTTAGTCATGTAAATGAGATTAAGGAGGGAATCCGAAAATTCTAGAGATTTACTATTTAAGCACGATTAAAACTTACTGTTTTGGATGTGAAGTAAATGAGAGACACCTCAGGTTTTAAAGGGGTTTATACATCTACCATTGGAAGCTTTCCCTTGGAGGATTCGGAAGCAAATAGGGAGCGATGCATAAGAGACTTAATCGCCTTAGGGATAGACTTCCCAACCTATCCTCAGCTAACTGACATGGGTAAACAGTTCTTAGATGATTTAATTCGTCAAAATTGTGGAATAATCGTGGAAGATGGTAGATACAAATTAATTGGCAAAGAAATAAAAGTAAATGTCCAACCTCCCGGACTTAATCCCTTCCTATGGACAGTGAAATATGTTAGAGATAAAGGTTTGAAGGCCAAGATTAAGGCTGCTATAACCGGCCCATTTACTTTATCATCTTACATAGGAATCAATGCCGGATCATCACTCTTTGATACAGCCCTATCTAATGTTAAATTGATAGAGCAAATTGCCAACATAATATCTGAAAGCTGTCGCGTTGCTTCTAGAGATGCAAGTATGATTTCTATAGATGAGCCAATCTTGGGAGTTATCGTGGGAACAAAAATTCTCTTTAAATATACTGAAAATGATATTGTAAGAATACTTAATGACTTAAGGGAGAGCTGCGGAAACATTCTAACTGGAACGCATATCTGTGGTAGAATCTCATCAAAATTAGCCAGCATCCTATTAAAAACCAACTTAGACTTTTTAAGCCATGAATTTCATGATTTACTTGAAAACATTAAAGTTTATAGTCCAGAAGATTTGAAGAGAAGTGAAAAAATATTATCAGTGGGTTGTGTATCAAGTAGAAACCCAAGAGTCGAAAGCCCCAAAGAGATTCTCAATTTAATGGTGAAGTTCAAGGATTATGGCGAATGTTTAATCTTTACACCGGACTGCGGCTTTAGAAATCTTGTTATTGATGGTTCTAGAGAGAAGGGATATAAGATCGCCATTAAAAAGCTTAAAAATATGGTTGAAGCAACAGTCATGTTCAGAAAAACCTTTTAAATTAATCCAGCTTCACGAAGTATCTGTTTGAATTCTTCCTCTTTTAATGATGCCCTCCTCCCGGTCTCATAAAGTTTTCTAACTCTTTCAACCACCTTCATGAGAGTTTCTGCGTCTGGCTTTCTGCCAGTGATCTCCATGATCTTATGTCTGATTATTGCTTTACCGGAATGTTTACCTATTGTTAGCCTGCGTGTGTTTCCAACAAGCTCGGGTGGATAAGGCTCATAAGTAGCTGGGTCATTGAGAACTCCATGTGTGTGGATGCCAGATTCATGTGCAAATGCGTAGGCGC
>CAZOWB010000019.1:0-10734 GCA_964583315.1 uncultured Candidatus Bathyarchaeia archaeon
ATATAAACTGTTAAAGAAAAAGGACTCCCACCCCTTCATTTCCATTGGAACAGCCCCTTAGCTAAATTATTCTTTTTGCCTTAGAATAAGGAACAGCCTCCCATTATGATTGGAAATCAATTATATTTAACAAAATTCATACAATATTTTATACAATTTAATCAAAGTAAGAATTCAAAAAGCAACGATTAAAAGTAATCAAACAAAAATTGTTCTAAGAAAAAAGGAGATATTTTTCATTAAGTTTTTTCTTTCCAGTGGAAAAATAGGGGTCGGAGAGGCTTTTCTTCTATTAAAGAAGATTAAAATAAACTATTAATTGAAATAAATAACTAAAACTTATTTTTCACAACTTGTGAATTATCTGTTAATTCTTTTGAGTTAATATCATAATTCTAATTTTTTATTCAATTTTAGCCATTTAAAATTCTTCTTTTATGTTAAAAAGTCACCCCTTCATTTCCACTGGAAAAATCAAATCATTTCTTTTTCTTTTTTTATTTAAGAAAAGAAGCTTGATGTTAACTTAGTTAATTGAAAAATTAGCAAAAAATTATCATTTTGATGAAATAAGATTTTTTCTTTCTTTTTGTTTTTTAATTTTTAACCGAATAATTTATAACTTGTGAAGTGATAAATTGTTAACTGAATTTAATGGGTGAAGGCGCTATTGCCTATAAGAAAGATGAAAGTAGAAGTTTACGATGAGTCTGGAAATCGTTACGTAATAAGTTTTGAGGGTAGAGTTACCCGGGATAAAGCCTTAAAGATTCTTGATATAGTTGAATTGCTTGGGGGCATGCCTGTAGGAGAACCAATTCAATATCCAAAGGATATTTCAAAAATTGAAAAGGTTCTCTTAGTTGTGAAGAAGAATTTTCCTATAGCCTGGTTTTCAGCTAGGGAGGTTCAAGAGGCATATGAACAGGAAACTGGTGAACCCATAAGCCTAAGTGCAGTTTCCACTTATCTTTCAAGGCTTGCTAATCGGGGAATACTGATGAGAATCAAGAAAGCTAATCGCGTATCGTTTAGACTTGCATCTGAAGAATTAAGAGAATTAGTGAAATCTTTTTAAAATAATTACTTTTGTGCCTCTTCTTTTTTTAGAATTTCTTCCATTTCTTTATTTAAACGGTAAATGTATGGGATTCTATCATCCTTTCTATCCACGTATCCACGCATATACAGGCTTTTCATTAGGCGAGCCGTATGCTCTCTTGTTAAGTTGATTCTGCTTCTTATTTCAGGAACCGTTTTTTCCCCTTCCCTTGCTAAAATTCTTAAAACCTTTAATTCAGTTTCTGTGAGAGAGGCTAATGCTTCATCTCTTCTTACGATGATAGAAGAACTTTCTCTTGAAGTTTTTATTCTCTCTCTAGGCCTAGATTTTTCTATGTTAAATCTTTCGAGATCATTTAGCCTTTTTAAGATTTCATCGTATTTGGTGGTCAGTTCATCAATTTTGTTCCTTAAATTTTCATAATTGGCTGAAAGAGTTTCTTTATAGTTCATCAGATCTTCTATTTTTACTTTAATATCATTCATTATCGCTTCTATATCATCCAATCTTTTGCTTCTTCCAGTGGAAATTAACTCATACTTCTTACTGATTTCCTGAATTTTTTCATTTTGCTCCTGAAGATCCTTATTAAAACTCAGAATTATATCATCAATTACACTCTTTGCCCTTCTATATTCAAGAGAACTATCCTTTAATCGCTTAAAATAGATAAGCAAGAATATCGAGGTAACACTGAAAAGAATAGCATAGATGACCATTAAAAATAAATCTTCCATGATATCACACCCTTGTGATGTCACACATCACGTGATTCATCAACATCACATTATAATCACAACAAATACTTAAAAATATTTTCATTTATCTTCAGAGAAAACCTTTTTAGACTTTATTTTTCGGATTTAAGAATGGTCTCCCTGCAATTTTTAACGTATGTAACGTGATGTCATATTATGTGATTTGTGATGTCACATATCACGTTCTGCCAGACATGGCTCTAGGCTTGGAGAGATCTAATAATCCTTTCTCTATTTCTTCCTGTAAAGTTCTTATTATTCTGATCTGTTCTTTACTTATTTTTCCGCTTTCCCAAAGTTCTCGATATTTTTCACTGTAGGCTTTTATTTTATTTGATATTTCTATGTATGGATTTAGACGTGAATCCTCAAAAATGCCCAAATATCCTAAAAGAATGACCGTATAAATAGATTTGATTATATTTCTTCTTGCCTGTGCTAGAGTTCTATTGAAAGATCCTCGGCTTACACCAGACTTTATAAGTCTTAACTTTGCCTTATCCTCGTATACTATTTTTTTATCACTTATTTTTTCGGCTAAAACATCTATTAGGAATGTTTCTGCCTGCACTTTGGTTAAATTGCTATTTTTAAGCAATATTTTGAAGATTGGGTCTCTATTTAGGCTTATCAACCACTTTTGAACTTCTTCTTTTATGGATGGATCTTTCAGATATGATTACCCCCTTAATTGAATACAAATTTGTATACAACTATTATTTAAAAATTTGGATTAAAACTCATTTTATCCGTGATATTGTGATGCAAATAACGTGATGAGAACGTGATCATAACGTGATGCTTTGCGGATCACGTGACCTAAAGATTTTTATCCTAAACTTTTAAGAGCAATTAATTACTACTCTTTACTTTAGTATGCTGGGTCCAATATGGGAAGAAGGCGAAGAAAAGTAATTAAAATACCGAAAAAGAAGCTACCTAAAGTCTTCCTATGTCCAAAATGTAGCCAGCAATCTATTAGAGTTAAAATAATAGAAGAGAATGAAAATTGGAAAAGGGCAGTAGTCCAATGCGGTAACATAAACTGTGGCTATAAAAAGGAAATGCAAGTTAAGCCTTTCTTTAAGGAAATAGATGTCTACTGCCAGTTTATAGACGAATTTTATGGTTCTTAATTCATGAGGGATATTATAAATGATTGGTAAGGTTGAAGAATATCTCTTAAGAAAGATTCAAAATGAAGGAGCAATTCATATAACGCTTATTGATCCGGAAAAAGTCACCCCTGAATCCGCCATCCTTACATCAAGCGAAAGCGAGTCCTGTGGTTCCTCAGCGATAATGATTGGCGGCACAACCCTAGCCTCATCAAGCATTTTAGATAGCATCGCTAAAGCAGTTAAGAGCTCTGTGAAGATTCCAGTAATATTATTTCCAAACAATGTGACCGGTATAAGCGAGTATGCAGATGCGATATGGTTCATGTCCCTACTGAATTCAGCCGACCCATACTTCATAGCTGGCGCACAAGTTCTTGCAGCGCCACTAATTAAAAAACTAGGTTTAGAAGCGATTCCATTAGGATACATAATAGTTGGTGAAGGTGGATCAGCCGGGGTCATCGGAAAAGCTTGGCCTATCCCATATAATAAGCCTGAATTAGCAGTTGCCCATGCATTGGCTGCTCAATTTCTTGGCATGAGATTTGTTTATTTGGAAGCTGGGTCGGGTGTAAGTCAGCCTGTTCCGACGGAAATGATTAGAATGGTTAGGGAAGCTGTAGATGTCATGTTGATTGTAGGCGGGGGTATAAAAACTAGAGATCAAGCTGAGAGGGCGGTAAGAGCTGGCGCTGATATTATAGTTACGGGAACAGCTATTGAAGATAGCGAAGGGGAAGAAGTTAAAAGTAAACTTGTTGAAATTATAGAAGGTGTAAGAAGAGGAGCTAAAAGTAAGCTTAAGGAGTGAAGTTATCTTGACGGCGTTTGAGCATTATTTTGAGTCGCTTAAGAAAGTTTTAGGGCGAAATGATCTATACGATATATGGCCAGATTTTGAACCTGAATATGACGAACGAGAATATGCTTGGACAAATCTGAGAGGTTTAGGCGAATCTCTATTACTTAATTGCGGTCAATGTGACGGCCCCTCTGATATGAGACATAAAATATGCAGAGCTTGCGTTGAAAGAAGAAAGGAGATAGCTCGAAGAACATATGAGAGAATTATGGGTCGACCAATAAAGAAATGGAACGCTGTAATTTTATGTCGAATTCACATTGAATAGTGCAGATCAACATGGAGATAACTAATAATAACATTAACAGGATAAGCAAGACGTATCGGGAGTATTTCCTTAGTTTAGCCCAGTCTTTAGAGGAAATTTATAAAATCGCAAAGGAGGCTAGAGCAAAGAGACTAGATCCTAAGCCTTATCCGGAAATAGAGATGGCAAACGACTTAGCTAGCTTGGTTGAGGGCTTTATCAGACTACCGGGAATCGCAAAAAGGATAAGAGAGCTTTCTAAAATCATGTCTAGAGAAAAAATCGCCTTTAAAGTAGCTGAAGAGATAGTCTATGGAAAATTTGGTCACTTAAATGAAGAGAAGGCCGCCGACCTAGCAATTAGAACAGCGCTAGCAATATTAACCGAAGGTGTTACAGCAGCTGTTTATTCTGAAGGCATAGCAAAAGTAGCAATAAAGACGAATATGGATGGATCTAAATATCTCGCCATATACTTGGCTGGGCCAATACGTTCAGCCGGCGGCACGGAAACGGCTCTAACACCAGTCATTGCGGATTATGTCCGCCGTCTACTAAAATTGGATAGATATAAACCCACTAGAGAAGAGATAGAGCGCTTCATTGAGGAGTTAAGACTTTATGAACGTGAGGTTGGGCGCTTCCAATATAGCGTTTCAGATGAGCAACTAAGATTAGCTCTGGAGCATTTACCAGTCGAGGTCACTGGCACCCCTTCTGATCCCGTTGAGGTTTCATCTTATCGGAATTTGCCGCGTGTCGAAACTAACCGAGTGCGTGGTGGAGCTTTAAGAGTTGTGAATGATGGGATCGTTGGGAGAGCAGCGAAAGTCCTAGCGGTAGTTGAAGATATAGGTATCCAGGGTTGGGAGTGGCTTAAAGAGATTAAAGAAATTGCAAAAAGGAAATCTTCATCTGGATTTATGGAGGAGGTTCCAGCTGGAAGACCCATATTATGCTTTCCATCTAGAAAAGGCGGTTTCAGGCTTCGTTATGGTAGATCAAGAAATACTGGATTAGCTGCGGTTGGGCTTCACCCATTAACAATGATAACTCTACGGAATTTCTTGGCTGGTGGCACACAACTTAAAATTGAAACCCCCGGGAAGTCGGGCATAGTTATGCCTGTAGATTATGTTGAGCCACCTATAGTCAGGTTGAAGGATGGATCGGTTGTTAGAGTTTCATATGAGAACATTAATTTAGTTAAGAAGGAAACCGAAAAGATCTTGTTTTTAGGCGATATTCTCGTCAGCTTCGGCGACTTTCTTTATAACAATAAAGTGCTTTTACCATCCGGTTATACTGAGGAATTTTGGTGCGAAGAGCTTAGAAAGGTTATTATTGAAGACTTTAACGGAGATTTTGAAAAAGCATCTTTGAAGGCCGGGATTTCAAGTGCCTCTTTAAAATCCTATTTAGATGATCCATTTAATAATAAGCCGAGCATTCAGGAAGCCATAACCTTAAGCAGGTCACTAGGGATCCCGTTGCATCCATCTTACATATACTTTTGGTCTAATATTTCAGTTGAAGCCCTTAGAAAACTACGAGAATGGTTGTTAAATTCAAAAGTCATTAGTGAAGAGGAATTAATAACTGAAATAATAGGAGTTTTTGATGGGGAGATTAAAGAGGTTCTTGAAGAGATATGTATCCCACATAAGATTGTTGAGGGCAACATTGTTATAGAAGATTTTGATGCGCATGCGTTTGCCATTACTCTTGGAATAGAGAATCCTCAAAAAGAATTGCTTGATAATCTTTCAGTCTTAGAGAACTTATCTAGGCTCAGCGGTTTAATCATCAGAGATAAGGCTCCATCCTTTATAGGCGCTAGGGTAGGGCGTCCTGAAAAGGCTAAGAAACGTGAGATGAAGCCTCCTGTTCAGGTTCTTTTTCCAGTTGGTTTAAGCGGTGGGGCTCAAAGAGACCTAATGAAAGCCTATAAGAAGGGCGTTATTAGGGTTGAAATAGTTAGTCGAATCTGCCCAAAGTGTCGAACATTAACATTCAAGGGTATATGTCCATCATGCGGAGTGGAGACAACTCTTAGATTCATTTGTCCAAGATGCGGCAGAGACTTAAATACGGAGGAGTGTCCCGTTTGTAAAGTTAAGGCTAAAAATTTCTGCACTCAAACCATCTCCATAAGGGATTTGATTGATGAGGCATGTCGCAAAATTGGATTTACGCCCCAACATGTTAAGGGTGTTAAGGGGTTAACGAATAAAACTCGTACTCCCGAACCCATCGAAAAGGGGATTTTGAGAGCTAAATATAACCTTTCAGTTTATAAGGATGGCACCATAAGGTTTGATGCAACCAACGCGCCTTTAACGCATTTTAGGCCGTCGGAAATAGGGGTTTCTGTGGAGAGACTTAAGGAGCTGGGCTATACGCATGATTATTTAGGTAATCCGCTGAAAAGTCCAGAACAAATATGCGAGCTCAAGATTCAGGATGTTATAATTCCATGGAAAAGCGTTGAGTATCTTATAGCCGCCGCAAATTTTGTGGATGAGCTTCTTCAAAAATTTTATGGGCTTAAACCATTCTATAAAATTAGTAAACCCCAAGATTTAGTGGGTAAACTTATAGTGGGCTTAGCACCGCATACCTGCGCCGGAGTTTTAGGTAGAATAATAGGCTTTACTAAACTTAATGTTTGTTTTGCTCATCCATTCTGGCATTCAGCTAAGCGAAGAGATTGTGATGGTGATGAAGATAGCATAATGCTTGCTTTAGATGCGTTTCTAAACTTTTCAAGAGAGTATCTCCCAGATCAGATAGGTGGAATAATGGATTCTCCACTCTTTATTATTCGTACAATAGTTCCCGAAGAAGTTCAAAGGCAGGCGCATGAGTTTGATGTCTCAGATAAATATCCCCTAGCTTTCTATAGGGCGACGTTGAAGGGCAGATCGGCTAGAGAATTGATTAATCTAATTGATATTGTTAAACACAGGTTTAATACTGAAGCGCGTCTTCAAGGTTTCATGTTCACGGTGCCAACTTCAAATATTGAGGCTGGAAACCGGGAGAGCATATATAAAACCTTAAAGCGTATGACTGATAAATTGAGCGCCCAATTAGACCTAGCGGAAAAGATTAAGGCTGTTGATGCGCATATTGTTGCGGAGATAGTTTTGAATACTCATTTTATCCGTGATATTTCCGGGAATCTGAGGGCATTTGCAACTCAAAGCTTTAGATGTAAAAAATGTAATCGACGCTTTAGGAGGATCCCGCTTAAAGGAATATGCCCAGAATGCGGGGGCGAGCTAACTCTAACAGTTCATAGGGGTGGTATAGAAAAGTATCTTGAAGATGCTTGGCGTCTTGTCAAGAAGTATAATATGTCAGAATATTATGCTCAACGCTTAACCCTAATTGAGGAGGAAATAAATTCATTATTTGAAAGCGGAAAAAGCATAAAACAATCTAATCTAGCAGAGTTCCTAAATTAATCCTTAAAAAGACTTTAAAACTTATTTTCTAAAGCTATTTTTAGGGGGTACTCAGCATGTTTAAGGAAGGCTATCACCCTAAGGCTTTTCTAATTCATAGGAGAAACATAAGGCGTGGACTAACAGTAAGATCAAAGATTATTACCGCCCTAGAAGAGGAACCCTTGGATGCAAAAAGTCTTGCCGAGAAAGTAGGCGTTAGCTATTCATCAGTATTACATCACCTGCACTTGCTGGAAGCCGAAAAAACCGCTATAAAAAATCCTAAGACACGCTTGTGGAAGTTAACCGGCGTAGGCCAGCAGAGATTAACTGATAAAATCGTATGAAACGTTATACTTGTTCTATCTCTCCTTTTAACGCCCTTACAAATATAGGTGCAACCGAGACTTTTGCATAATCATTCACAACACTGTCTGTCCCCGCAATCTCCTCCACACCGCTCTCCCTTATGATTCTAACAGAATCTCCTAAAAGTAGCGCATGTGAGACCCCGACAAAAATTCTTTTGGCCCCTTGATCCTTAAGTATTTTTGCAGCATTCGCTATTGTTTTACCCGTGCTTATTATATCATCTATTATTATGGCGTCCCTCCCCTGAACATTTAAGTCCTTTGCGTATGTGATTATTTCGCCAGTATAGCGGTCTCTCTTTTTTTCTAGGGAATCCCAATCTGTACCAAGCACTTTAGCGGCGTGTTTAACTCTTCTTATGGCTAATTCTTCCTCGTCCGGTGAAATAACAAGCGGGTTCTCTAATCCCTTCTTAGCGAAGTATCTTGCTAGCTCTCCGGAGGCCGTAAGATTATAGATTGGGATCTTATACATTTTTAGAACATTCTCATTATGTACATCGATCGTGTACACTGTATCTGCGCCTAATTTTTCGAGGACTTCGGCTACCATAGCTGCGCTTAAACATTCTCCTTCCAAATATCGTTCATCCTGTCGGCTGTAAGCGAGGTATGGTGCAAAAACTTTTATTGTTTCTGCGCCTAGATCCCTCGCGGTATGAAGAATTATGAAGAGCTCCATGGCATGAGAATCCTGAGGCGGATATAAGCTTTGTACAATCAGCAGGTTTTCCCCAGCAATATTTTCCTCAAATTTAAAGTAGAATTCTCCATCTGGAAAACGTTTGGTTCTAACTTTTACTAACGGAACATTTAGAATTTTACTTATCTTTTGAGCTAAATTTAAGGAGCTGGGTCCGCCTACAATCTTCAAGTTTTCTCCTCCAATAACAATGAAAAATCTACGGTTAATAAAGATAAATCCTTCGCTTCTATAGGGGCTTCTTTATAAGCTGACTCATCAAAATAATTATTTTGGTATTGCTTCTGAATTCAGGACTTAAGCGAGTTGGTTCCTTTGGTAAAAGTTTACACGATAGGATACGCGAAAAGAGAAATATCCGAATTTATCAATATCCTCAAAGAATATGATGTTACAGTTTTGGTTGATATTAGACGCTTCCCAAAGAGCAAGTATCCCATGTTTGAGAAGGAAAACTTGAAGAGCATTCTGGAAAAGAATGGAATTAAATATGTTTTCCTAGGTGAAAATTTAGGCGGTTTCGTTAGGGGCGGCTACGAAAAATATATGGGAACCCAAAAATTTAAGGATGGGCTTAAAATTCTCCTCGACTTAATTGGAAAGGAAACTGTTGTGCTGATGTGTAGAGAAAAGAACGTTAAATATTGTCATAGGCGCTTTATAGCCGATCTTCTGGAGAAGCTCGGTATAGAAGTCATACACATATGAGGAAGAGCTGGCTTTTCAGATTTTTAGACCTAGCAAACCATTAAAAGGAAACACTTATCTGTAGCCTTTAGAAAGGGGATTAGCGGCTTTTAAATATGGGGGAAATTTAATGAATAATTCTTCTCGAATATATGATCTGATTATAGTAGGTGCTGGACCGGCTGGAATAACAGCGGCTATTTACGCTGCCCGAAAAAAGATGGATTTTATGGTTATTTCAACTAATTATGGTGGACAGGTTGTCTTCTCATCCGAGATAGAAAATTACACGGGGTTCCAATATATTACCGGAGAGGAATTAGTAAGAAGGTTTCAGGAACACCTAGAAAAATATGATTTTAAATTAAAAATGGAAGAAGTCAGGAGAATAGAGAAGGATGATGCTCTCTTTAAGGTGATAACGGAAAGTGACACCTATTTAAGCAAAACAGTTATCGTGGCAACAGGTAGAAAACCTAGAGAGCTTAAGGTTCCAGGGGGAGAGGAGGTTAAAGAATAGGGGGTCACCTACTGTGCGACATGTGATGGACCGCTTTTTGAGGGGTTAGATGTTGCCGTGGTAGGCGGAGGAAACTCTGAATTAGAGGCAGTTCTCCAGCTAATCAAAATCACCAGGAGCATACATCTCATAGAGATTGGTTCGCAGCTTAAAGCCGATAAAGTATTAGTTGATAAGGCGAAGGCGTCAGATAAAGTGGAGATTTGGACTAACACAAGAGTTCTGGAGATCATTGGCGAAAAGACCGTTACGGGTATTAAAGTGCAGAAAAATGGGGAAGAAGCGATATTGCCGGTTAAGGGGGTTTTCATTGAAATAGGGTCTGTTCCAAACTCTGAAATTGTTGGCTTCGTAGAGAAAAATCGTTGGGGAGAGATAATTGTTAACTGTGAATGTGAAACAAATGTTAACGGATTATTCGCTGCTGGAGACGTCACCAATGTTCCAGAGAAGCAAATAGTGGTTGCTGCAGGAGAGGGATGTAAAGCAACCTTATCAGCCTTTAGATATCTCTCTCAGATGTAAATTTCTTTAAAGCTCTAATTGGGTGCTCTGCTTAATGCACTCCTTATGCCTCTCAAGCATATCATCAATAATTTTCTTAAGATGTTCTTTTGGCATAAAACCTGCAATCCCCTCTATTGGTCTCCCAGCGCAGAAGAATATTAGGGTAGGTGTAGCCATAACTCCATATCGAATAGCGATTTCCCGATTTTCTGGTTTCTCTAAAACATTCAGTTTAACGAATTTAACCTTTCCTCATATTCCCTAGAAGCTTCCTCTAATATAGGATTAAGCTTTATGCACCATGGACAACGTTCATGCCAAAAGTCAACTAAGGTTAGCTTATCACTCTTTAAAACCTCTCTTTCCCAATTCTCTGCGGTAACATTTAAATTTGACCCATAAAACTCACAGCCTTATTTTGAATCAACTTTAAAGTCTCAATT
>CAZOWB010000020.1:0-9625 GCA_964583315.1 uncultured Candidatus Bathyarchaeia archaeon
GCACATACTTCAAGGTGTTCTTAATGTTTTTATGTCCAAGCGTCTGCATCACATGCAGAATGTCCTTTGTTTTCTGGTATTCCATGCTTCCCTTCTAGTGACGCAGCGTGTGAAAAACTGATCTGCAAGAGCCTTGGATTGCCGAGTTTATGTGCGGCTCCCTTACATTGCCGCTCAAAGACACGTCTCATGCTATTCACATTTTTATAATAGCTGAAGACTTCCTTTCCTTCGCGTGGAATCCGATCCAGCATCTTTTACAAGTTTGTTGCTTATCTTGTGGATAATCCAGCAAATCGTAGAGGGAAAAAGTCGTAGCTGGGATGTAACTGTAAAATGTTACTTACATAGTTTTTTGAGAATGAAAAAATCATAAATGATCGGAAAAGTTTCTTCTTAATGTAATAATTATTTTTTTAATGCTTTGAATATCGCATACTAGAAAAATACAATATATACGTTAAATAAGGAAAGAAGAATTTATGGAATGTTCCACGGATCTACGTTTCTTTATGAATCTTTACGGCGGCTTTTTAGGTTTCTTGTCTTTTATTTCTTGTTCGTTCCATATTACTTAGTCAAGTTTAATGCCTAGATACTTTTCCAGTATCTCTTTACCAATATTTGATACGATTTCTGGATGTTCATTTAGCACTTTTTTTATTTCTTCATCATCTAACTTGTGCGCTGGTCTCCATATCTTCTCCTTGGCACTTCTACCTTGTGTCAAGAGGAGGGCTGCTCCAGGACTTTCCGCAACGACAAGTCCAGCCTTAGCAACCCCGTTCAAAGCTGCTCTAACGCTTGAAATCGGCCTAGAGAGTTTTTTGCTGAGCTCCTGAACGGTGGCGCCAATGATCATATCGCCCTTCTTCAGCTGTTCCCTAACATGAGCCAATAAAGCTACGTAGATGACTGACTCGAAAACGGTTAATGGCATGACAATTATACCTCCTCAACATTTATTACACGTAAAATATTATAAACATGAAAATTTAAATTTTTCTATATTTTATTTGCAATGTTATTAACGTATTAATGAGTTTCGAAAATGAAAATAGTATTATCAACGAATATTTAAGGCTGGCAGTAAAATTGTTTGGATGCGAAATATGGAAGTAAACTTTTAAAAATGTTCATTTCACAACACTTAATACGTTAATAACCTATAAAAAGGATCAAACGATTTAAACGAAATTTTTATATAAAATGGATATATTTTTACTATGACGAAATAACGATGATAGGTGAATAAAATGGGTAGATCTAAAACTATTGCGTTTTTAATGTTCATCATCTTATTTTTCGGTCTTTTCGGTCTTCCGATGGCTTCAAAAAGAGCAGCTTTGCCGAATTCGGTCGAGCCGTCGGCAGTTGCAAAATGGCTTTCGTCCTCCATACAATACTGGTTGGACATATTCAAGGGGGTAATGAAACAATTAAAAATTTAAAAATTACTTGGCATGATATAAGTCTTCTAGATGAGCGCATTATGGATTTTGTGATTTCTCATTATAGGCTTAGGGCAAGCTTGAATGATGATGGATGCCTTTCAAGCATAGATTTAGACGAAAATGAGCCTATGAAGATAGTTTTCCGTAAAGACAAATGGAGCTATAGCGGCTCTCGAGTCGTTAGAACTTTTGAGATTGACCGTAGAAGCCCGATCTTCCAAATAGTCTTTAAATCAGATGGTCGTTGCAGTGTTACCTGGGATTTTAGTGTCGAATTTTATGGAATAGTTCTTCTGGATAGAAAAGAGAGAAGAGAGGGGGAAGAGGAAAGAGGGAAGAGAGAAGAGATTTACATACCAACCAATGGAGTTGTCTACACCCCCATATACTTCCACTATGATATGGTTAAGCGAAGATGTAGCCGAAAGATCGAGATAAATTTTGACGGAAGCGGCGAATGCATATTACAATTTCATTTTCATCATGATTTTAGGCATTCTAATGGCTTTTCAGGCGTGGTTATAGTTGCTGAGAAGGGCTTCTACAGGTTTCCAATTTCGTTGCTTACGTTGGGGTTGCCTCCGAAGCCTGTTAGAGAAGAACTTAGACTTATTCATAAGTATTTCACGCCTGTCCTTGTCTTGGATGAGGAAGGATGGGACGAGGCTGTAGATACGCTTAGATACTTGATTAGCCGCATGCCTGTTAAGGTTGTTATAGCGCCCAGAAACCACATAGACAGCCTCAAAAAAGCACTTGACTCAAGCAGAGTGGAGTTTATTGAGTATGATCCGTATAGGGGACCGATTGAGGAGGCTGCTAGAGTCTATGAAGTTTTGTTCGACTGTAAACCAGTATTTGATGGGGAGCTGCAGGCAAACAGAGCTAAGGGCTGGGTTAGATCTGCAACATACGCATATCTGAAGAATTTGAGGATTATTGATGGGAAATCCAGATTTGACTTTGAAAGGGAGACGCGGGAGCTTCTGTTCAGTCTTAGGGTTAAGTTGGAAAGGATGATTGACGGGTTGGGGGATGAGGCTTTAGGGGTGGATAAGCCTTGGAAGCTGACGGATGACGAAGACGGCCTTAAAACCATCATAGAAGAGTTTCTGGACGAACTAGCGGATAGCGAAGATGGGGTAAGAAGGTCTCCGAATGATCTTTGCAATCAAATCTTAAGAACGCTTTATTCACCGTACACGGCCATCGTATCAGTCTTGGATGAGCCTGATCTGCAGATAGCTCTAACAGCCACAGCATATGCTATAGGTAAAGCTGCACCAATAATCACAGTCAGGAGGCTGGAGAGCCGGGAGGGGAACCACATAAAGGAAGCCCTCGAAAGCCTAGTAAGGCTCAAAGCAGTTGAGGAGCAGGTTAGATCAGCAAGTAGCAGCCTCGCGACACATGTGCTGGAAGAATTAAAACGCGAAGAAGAGAGATTCCTAAACCGTATTGGAGAAGCCTTACGCAGGAATCTTGGGGGAATCTCTGAGAGGCTTAAAAAATACCCTTACCTAGTTCTGTTCACCGAGCCCCTAGCCCTATACGAACTCCTCAGCTTCAAAGGAAAATATTTGGCTGAAACCCATATGTTTGGTCGGCTTTCTGGTCTGAAGCCTAGGGACTCTGTTAGGATTGCTTCAGCCGCGGTATTAACGTCAATAAACCCTGCTAGATCGTTTGATGCAGCATCAATTGGAATAGGAGACACAGCAAAAAGAAGGATGGACGAGATAATTATGTGGTTAGCAACAGCCACATATAATAACTTCGCTAGACATCCAGAGTTGGGTGTAAAGCCCCGATTATACTTGAACCCTGGATATTATGGATATTTGGATGAAAAGTCATTTAGGCGGCTTGCTCAGAGACTAAGCGAGTTTCTGCGGGATACTAAGAAGATTGTGGAGGATGATGTGTTTGAGAAGGTTATGAAGGCATGCCGAGAATTCTCTGACAAAGAGAAAACAGTCATTGAGAATGTCTTGAGAACTTTTAAGCTGGCATTCATTTTTACTCATGGTGATTTTGATCCTGAAAGGGATGACAGCTACATAATAGTTAACCCTATTGATGGGGTGAAGCTTTATGGCAGGGATATCCTTCAATTTGGCTGGCTTAAGAACTCGCCCTTCATTGTTCTCATGGCCTGTAGGGCTGGAATGGCGGGTTTAGAAAGCAACTTGGGTTTAGCGACAGTACTATTATCTATAGGAGCGTCGGGGGTAATCGCGAATCCCCTACCCATAGAAATAGGAACAGCAGCATCATTCGTAGAGGGCATGACCCGTAACCTTGCACAAGCTGGATCAGCAAGATTGAATGGCGTGATAGAGAGTTTTTCAGAGAGATCAAGGATTGAGGCGCTTTTCTTCATGCTCTATGGGGACCCAACACAACCAATACTGCCAAGCGGCATCGCCAAGCTTGCATTTATGCTTAAAGTTCGCAGCTTATATTTGGAGGAAGACATATTTGCCACGTCTTTATACTATAGGCTAATGAGCTATCTGAATGATTTTATTAGCCGTCTAGTCTTGGAGAATCACAGTTTGCATCGTCAGCCAGAATTCTATGTCAATTATTGCAAAGCTATGAAGCGAAGGTCTTATGGGATATCTCTTTTATACTCAGCGATAGGCTTAGAGAAATCTGATCCAGCTAAGGCGGCGAAACTTTGCTTGCGAGCTAGAAAATGTTTTGAGGAAGCTTTAAGACTTACTAGAGATCTACCTCCAGTAACAAGTGAATATTGTTACTGGAGGCAAATTCGGAGATATGAGGCTTTGGCAACTAGGTTGGAGGCTAATTTAGCTATTAAACAATCTCTGAATTTCGATCTGGATACAGCTAAATCTAAGCTTATAGAGGCTTCCGAGAAGTGTAGGATTACTTCGCAGAAATATAAAGAGGCGGCACATAAAAGATTAAGTAGAGCTTACTTAAATGAAAAAACAAGAATTTTTCTGGATGATAGTCGGCGTTTCGAATCTTGGCGTTGCCGTTGTGTAGCGCATATAGCACTCTTGGAAGAAAGGTTTGAGGAGGCTGGTGATAGATTTGTTGAGGCCTATCTTAAGGCGCCCAAAACAATAGATGATCTGGAAGATATTTTAGATGATCTGCTTTATGCGGTGATAGAGTATAATAGGGCTTTGGGTGCCGCTAGCGACATGAATAAGAGTCGCATAAAAAACAAATTTATGATAGCCGGAATGCTCTTATGGCATTACGTTTTGCTGTGGTTTTTGTCGGGTTTGAAGGGCTTTAGGGTTTTAAGGGTTAGGGAGCTTGAGCCTTGCGATGACCTGCAACTTTACGAAGGGGATCCAGAGCGCATTAAAATTAATAAGCCGACCACGGTAAAGTGGAGGGACGAAACGTTTAAGTTTTCTCCAGAAAGTAAAATAGTGTTCTTAGATTGCGAGATAAGGAAAGCAATAACAGGGATGCCTACCTATGTTTTTTATATCTTATATATATTGACGGATTTGCCTGAAGAGTGGACTGTCGAGAGGTTTCAGAGCATCATTGGGGAACTTAGGCTTCCAAAACTGGACGGGATAGATAAACACATAGAAAAATGGTTTAGAAATCTGAAATAGTTTGCAACTGTTTTTGGATAATCAATCTTTTCTCAGTTATTCTCTGCTATTTTATTGGGATCAAATATGCAGGTTAAAAAATGATTATGTGACTTCCAAACTGGAATTTACGTTATATAATAGTTTATTCTCTGATCAGCATTTAATATAGGAACTGCTACTTTTTCTTCCGCTCGAATTTTCGCTAGATCAAAGATAAGTCTTCTGATGTACTCTCGCATCTCATAAGCCTCTTCGTCAGGAATCTCATCCTCTCTATTCTCGTCGACCATGCTCTTGAGCTCTCTAACTCTACTCCAAACCTGAACATAAATGGGATCCAGTCCTCTTTTCTCTATAAGCTCCTTCTTAAAGGCGCTTAACACCTCACTTTCATCTTTTGGAACCCTTATGCCGAGATCTCGAAGTGTAACTGCGACCGCCATATGCATAACATAATAGGTTTTCTGGATGATCTTTACTTTTCTCCTCATTTCAAAATAATCTAGGAGTATGGCAGCTTTATTAACAAACTTCTCAGCCCTTCTAATCCACTCGTCAACGAAGATTCCTTCAACTTCAGTTATCTCCATACGCTCAATTCTCTTTCTAATCTCAATAATCTCCCTCAACCATTCAGCATACTTATCTTCCAAAAGACCAGTCTTAACCAAAAAATCCTTAACATAATCATAGGCTTCCCTCGGAGCTGGAGGAGGAATATTCATACCGGCTAATACTGCCTGTGCTGCGTTAAGCATCGCGGAGTAGCAGTTCTCGGCAAGCATCAGAATTTTAATAGTCTTCGCTTTGGCTAAGTTTCTGGATGATATCTCCATGCACTTTTCTATAGCCTCCTTTGTCATTGAGAGTCTTCCCATTTCGAGAAGACGCTTTACAGGAATGAAGAAACCTGAGTCATAGATTGGGACCCCCTCTTTAATAAAATTATAAACAATGGGATGCCCGATCCTAGCGCGATCCCAGAACTCAGTAAGCAAGTAGAAAAGTACATGGAGACGAACCATTTTTTTCTTTTCCCCAATTTTAATCTTATTCCAAGCCTCAGTAATTCCCTCAGCGATTTTCTCAAGATCATCGGTGATTTTGATGATTTCTTCCTCTGTAAGCGCACAAGAAGCATCATCTAGAATGACGACAACGTCAATATCGCTCATCGGACTGAGCTCTCCCTTTACTGCGGAGCCAACGAGAAAGATGCTCTTCACTAGACCTTTATACTTCTCCAAAACTCTTCTAGCAAACTCTCCGACAATCCTGTCGCGGACTTTATGTCGCGTCATTTTTATTCCTCAAATAAAATGATTAAAACGCATTTTAATATAAATTTTGTGTTGAAGTTACAACGGAAATATTTATATTTATCTCTTTTCTAAATGTAACACAATAAAAACGATGGGGGGTGAGAATTGATGGGAGAAATAGTTGTTATTAACAAGAACGGCTCCGTAAGATCAGTGAACGTCTCATTAACTGGCAAGGAGACAGCAGAAGATCTTTTATTTATGTTGGGACTGAAACCCGAGGAATACGTAGTTCAAGCTGGCAATTCGGTGATTGATTGCAGAGACGCCGTGCCCTTCGGTCAGGGTCCAGTAATAGTGGTTCCGAATAATCAGCAGTCTCTTCCAATTCAGAATGGGTTAGAAGAGGATTTCGACGGCAACATAACTGTAACCCTCAAGATTCACACGAGAGGAACGGGGGCCTCAGCTATAACACAGACATTCCCGGCTTCAGCAACACCATACGATATAGCGGAGTCTCTGGTTAGGTCTGTAGGCGGGTCTAACCCGGAGGACATCAAGGTGATCTCGCATAATGGAAAGAATCTGATGGAGCCGGGATACAGGTATAAAAGCCTTGCTAGCCTTGGAGTTAGAAATGGTGACGTTTTGAGCATACATGGAGATATCATTCAGGGATGAATGATGGCCGCGAGGGTTTTCAGGCTGGGAAGGAAAGGGTGGCTCGAAAGGAACTTTGCGGAACTCAAAAGGCTTGAGGCACAGAACCCGAAATATCTTCAAGTTAGAAGGTATCGGGGCAGACCAGATACATACGACATCAGGATAAAGGGAAGAGGAAAATTCAGGCGCTATAAACTTCACTTAAGATGCACTTGGCCTACACCATCGATCCCTCCAAAATTTATTTTGGTGAACAGAAGAGAAATCGCCTCAGCAAATCATCCACACATCACGGAGATTTATGCTTGTCTGAAGGTACCTTGGACGCCTAACATGTCTCTTGCTTCAATAGTTGAGACCATAAAAGAGGTTTGGTGGAACCCAAAGGAACTATAATGATTAAGGGGTCTTTCATGATCTTTGACAATATCAGAAAATTCATGAAGGAAAACCTGTTCAAATCCAAAAATGGAGAGAATGCACAACCTCAGATGGAGACGACAAAGAAAATACCATCGATCATAGAAATTAAGCCCATAGAAAAAGTTGAGATAAAAGCGTCTGAGGCAGCAGAAATCATAAGCATGGCCGTAAAATTCGCAAAGAGAGAGATTACTGCCGTGGGACTGGGCTATTATTCGGAAGAAGAGAAGAAGGTAGCGATTACATCGATTTATCCTGTCCTAAATGCTCCTGCTAACCGTGCTATGGTAAACTTAGACTGTAAAACTCACCTCGAGCTAGTTGAAATACTAGATTATTGGAAAGATTATTGGAAAGATGAGGGGGAAATCGCAGTTATTCATTCTCATCCAGGCTTTTCATGCCGCTACTCATCAATAGACGAAGAGCATTGCATAAGAATGGCCACGCTTCTTCTTGGAGGGAAGGCTGTTATGATCATCATAGACCCACTTTCATCTCAGGGTATTGAGATTGCAGCGTACGCGTTGGATCCCTCAACGAAAAATGTTAAACAAATACCTTTCAAGCTGGTTCCTTAAAGATGGAAAACGTTGGCCTTGAGCTTTACGATAGAACGCTTCGACTAATCGGGGAGGAACGTCTAAGGAAGATTCGGTCACTAAGAATAGGTGTTGTAGGTTGCGGCATAGTCGGTCAGATAATTCCGGCAATGCTATCTCGTATTGGAGTTGCAGAGCTTAGATTGTTGGATAAAGATGTAGTGAAAATAGAAAACCTTGCTAATAGTTTTCTCTTCACTAAACGCTATCTTGGTTGGAAGAAGGCAAATGCAGCCGCCGACATTGCTAAGAAGTACAGTTTAGACGGCAGAATAGCCGTGAAGCCTTATCATTTTGACATAACTGATTCTGGGACTTCACTATTGGAATTTCTTGACGGGTTAAATCTTGTTTATGGCTGCTTAGATAATCTGCCTGCAAGATATGCTCTAAACTTCGCAGCGCTAAAAAGTGACGTAAAATATGTTGATGTCGGAGTCGGAGGATTCGCATGTCGAGTAAGACTTATTGACAGAAGCCGAGCATGCTACGTGTGCGATCCGCTAGTGCCAGAAAAGACTTCCATAAACATCTTCAGGCTTTTGCCTGATAAAGCTGACGAGGGATGTAATTTCGCTCCAACAGCATCAATGTTGCCTGTATCTTTAATAGCATCTTCGATTGCGGTGAGTATTGGCTTAGCCTATTTGGGGATAATAGGAGAGCCGCCCGGTCTCGACTACTATTATTTTCATCTCTTCAGCAACGAAATTGTTGCAATGAAGATAACGAAAAGAGAGGATTGCATAGTTTGTGGTGAAAACGGCGAAGTATGGTGGCAGGATCACTTATCCTTCTCTTCAAACAGAGTTAATGGCGAATCAAACAATGCTTGAAGAACTTTTAGCGCACATGCAATATATTATGCCATTCATAACGGTGGCGTTAAGCATGATTATGTATCATCTGTTAAAGCCTTTTGGGAAGCTTCCAAAAGAAGAAGAAAAACTCGCACTGGTATTCTTAGCTCTTGGAAGCTTCATCTTCTGGCAGCTGATGTTGCAGTTTATGCTGATAATGGTTTTGCTATACTTATTAATTGTCCTTATTAGCGGTCTAAATCGTAGATGTCCACGAAGGGAGGCGCGTGGAAGAATAGATTCGGACTTAGAAAATATTGACTCTACAATTGTTAGGCTTTCTTCAAACTATTCAGGGGACTTTTATAGTGCTCCCTTAATACGCGATTGGGATGAGGATGGATGGCAGCCTACACCGACGATTCCGTTAGATCCAAAAGCATTGCTAACCAAGGAGTGGATAACAATCGATATAGATGTTCCACAGAATTTTAAGCGGGGAGACATCCTAATGATCAGAGTCGACATAACTAACTGCCATTCAACGAAAACACTCTACGATAAAGGCATTCTAGAAATTGTTTTTCCCACAGGTGCAAGACAAAGGTATGGACCAGATAAAATAATCCTTCAGCCAGCCGGCGACACAATATCGCTATGCTATACATGGAAGGTTCCATTATTCCCCCCAGGAAGCTACATTCTCAGATATTACTTAATTAACCTTCAAAGCATCACGGAAAAAGCATTAGCAGTCAATTAAGCAATAACTGAGCACAATAGAAAGATCTCCAAGTCAATAAGATATAATAGAACTTATTTTTT
>CAZOWB010000020.1:9635-10477 GCA_964583315.1 uncultured Candidatus Bathyarchaeia archaeon
CCATGGCCTATAGGAATAATCTGTATGTACCCGCCTGTATGTCCACAGTTAATCTTAATAGTTCACGTTTTTAAGCGAGATTTCTGATCCTTAAACTATTATACCCTGCTGCCCATTCGAATTTCTTGATTTTACTGGAGACAATGTGATTCGATTCTCTAAATAGTTTTTAGTTGAGCATCTTGGGCATCCCGCGACTTCCACAGTAGATTTCCAAGATGATTTGGGGTGTTGCTTGTGTCGTTCAGCTCTAGCGTGAAGACTTGATCGGTCCAGTAGGCTTTTGTAACCTCTCCTGCTGTGAGTTTCTGAACGTAGAAGTCTCTCCAATTCTGGCGAGCCGTCGCGACTGAAGTCGTCTGGTTCAGATCCAGCTACTCTGATAATCTGATGAAAAGTCGAATCTCTCTCCAAGGATGTATGTGGACCGTCCGTAAATGTTCGCGAAGATCGTGTAGACTGCTTGTCAAAGCCTTCACTGATCCAGCGTATATGGTCTTCGCTGTGTCTTCAGATGTAGGAGATGCGCTGGTTCTGATCCGCGTACGGTTAAGAAGTGGTTGAGGATCTTTGAGTAGTTCAAGCTGACAAGATTTAAGCATCTTTTTGAAAAAGGAATCATTGCATTTATACTAAGATATCTTTGGCACTCACACACAAATTCACACAAAAATTCTACAAAATAGATCCTAATGCGCACCTTTTCCAGAAAAAATTGAAAAAATATTGGAAATTGGATGTAAAATAAAAAATAAGGGAATTTGCGGGAGATTCTCCACTGGTCTTGGGTTCGAGTCCGTCCGGCGGCGCCATTTATATATTCTCGCTATAAGCCGGGTCCT
>CAZOWB010000021.1:0-8213 GCA_964583315.1 uncultured Candidatus Bathyarchaeia archaeon
TAGCGGCGGCATTAGGAACTATTATGTTCGCTACTCTAATTTTTGGGATTGGCATGTTAAATCGACTAGCAACCTCCTTAACGATTTGATATACATTTACACGTTTCACCAGCAAATTTTCGGGTCTAATGTTTATTCCGTGCTGGGAAAAAACATCTTGAACCGTCTGAACATCAATAGTTCTACCAAGAGCTAGAGTTCTTTCGTAGATTTCCCTCTTAATTTGAAGAAAACGCTCTCTCGGATAATTTTGTCTGATATATTCAAATTCTTCTGGGGGAATATGGTACTGCAGTATGTATACGTAGGGTGATTCCTTAGTGATTGACCAATCGCCCATTCGCATTATAATCTTGTCTGAGAATAAAACTAAGATAAACTGCGATATAACTAGGATTATAGGCGCATACATTGGTCCAGCAAATATAAATGTTATGTAGCTGAAGACTATGAATATTACGAAAAGTAATAGCATGTTTCCAGTAAATATTTGGCTTAAGATCTTTCTTTTATGCGTAAATGTTTTTTCTTTCGCAAAGTGTTTACTTGGAACCCATGCAAAATAGAGGGTTCTCCTTCTGATTTCATCCTCAAACATTTGGATTGTAATTATTAGGTCTTCCTTAATCTTGTTTAATACTTTATTGGGTACGTGAGCGCCGCTCGGCCTCATTCTAACTTCTACGGGATTCCCAGCTGTAACCTCAACGTCTACATACCATAAACCGTTGGAATCTAGGAGAGTGAAGGCTAAGGTTTCTCTTCCATCTAGAATCCAGCGTCTAACATTTGCAAAATTGCGATAAAATGGAACTATATATCTTCGATATATGAATAGGAGTAGCTCACTTTGGTAAGCAGGTGAGACTTCCGTTTGTATTTTAAAGAAATGTTCTTCTAGAATCCCCATTTCATTCATCATTCCATGCATTAATTAAAGTGTATTAACTTACTATTAAACATGTTCTTGCTCTTATTGAAAATTTTTCTCGTACGAAATAGATGCGCTAGCTTTTTAAATCTTTACGGTAATGCTTTTATAGGTAAAGGTTAAAAAAATGGTAGTAGCGGAAAAATTGGGATAGCCATATGGAGCCCAGTAGAAAACCGTTAAATGTGCTAGTAAAACAAATGAATTCCTATATTGGGGTTACACTCAAAAATAATGTTGAGTATAGAGGCACAATGATACACTGTGATAACTACATGAACATAATACTTGACAGCGCGTCAGAATACAATAGCGGTCAACCCGTTGCGAATTACGGGAAGGTTCTCGTCAGAGGAAATAACATACTCTATATAACGTTGAACCTCACGCAGAAGAAAGGAGCAAATCAGTAACCATTGAAATCAACGAAATAAACGGAGAATAAACGATTTCTCTTAAGTATTGTAGTGAGTATAGTTATCCTAACTAATATTTCTCTTTTTAAACTTTCTACATTTCGAAAAATTTTAGAGGTGTTGTTAGCTGAAAATTTTTACCTATTTTTAGCCAGCTACATTCCTTATTTGATACAGACAGTTTTAATGGGATATAGACTCTGTTGGGTGACGTGTAAGAGTGAGGTTGAAACAGGGTGGCAGATAGTTTTCTCGCCCATCTTTTTGGAATGCTTGGCAGTGATTTCAGTATTGGAAGAACCGGATATCTTCTATCCTCGCTACCGTTTAAATCAAAACTTGCCGTGAACATTAAGATAGTTTCCGCATTAGTTGTAGTGGATGTAATTGCAAAAGCAATTTTCAGCATTATATCCACTATCTTTTTCAGTTTATCTAGATTTTTTAGCATTGAAATTAACAAGTTCTTGTTTTTATTCGCCATCATAATAATTGTAGGAGGCATAATATTTCTAGCTTTCATTGGAAATCCTAAAAGCGCAAAGCTCGTTTCGAAAGAACCTTAGGGGGATTATTGTTCATTTTTGTTTTTCCGCTTTTGGGCGATATTGCAGGGAGTTGAATGGAATATTTTAGGATATGTTGTGGGAATAAATTTCCCCTTTCTTACATGGCTTATGCTACATCCGTTGCTATTACTCGCTAGGCTAATTCCGATCACAGCAATAGGATTGAGGGGTTTTTGAATCCACTTCTATTATACTTTTTCCAGACATCGACATGCAAAACAAGTAACGTTTAGCATACTGGATATGGTAAACTTGTGGAAACTAAAAAAATGAAAAAACCTCTTGAGGTAGCGTTAACCGTTAACATTTAATTTAGAAACTTAAACGCGATAAAGAATAGTATACGATTTCGCCTCTTCTATTTATGACAGCTAATATAAGGATCTTCTTTAAATTTTGTACGCGTTTTAGTATTTGAGCTAAATCCTCTATGGAGAGAGGCATCCCCTCATATATGCCATAAACTATGTAGTCGGCTGAGCCCTTACCATATTCGCCTCTCTCGTAAAGACGGAAATCTACGCCTAACCCGAACCCCTCTCGGACAACGTATCCCCTACTTCTCAAATCACGGTAAATTAGATATTTGACCCATGCATTCTCCTCGATAGCCTCATACTTTTTGAGCAAATCCTGGAAATCAACTGTTTTACCGGTTTTCTCATCTTTAACTTCGATCAAACCCTTGCTACATAGATACATGGCTTCATAAAAGGTTAATAGGAGACCCTTATCTTTTTGTATGCCATAGCCTCTAGAAGAAAGATTCTCCATGTTCTCGGCTGATTTAACGAAAACCCCCTCATCTTTGAGTGAGGCTTCAATAGTTTTTTTAACCTTGCTTTCCTTCTTCTTGTTAACTGGCATATGGTTTACCTCAGTTATTCAGTTAGCCTCCTCTTTTTCAGCTAATTTTTCGATATCTTCTCTGCTTAAGACTCCCTTCTCGCATATTATGGCATCTACATATTTTAGAGGCGTTATGTCAAAGGCCGGGTTTAACACGCTTACATCCGGCGGAGCTATTCTTATGGATTTTATTTGTGTTACTTCTTCGGGATTTCTCTCCTCTATAACTACATCCTTCGCAGAAGCACGAAGGTCGAATGTGGATAGAGGCGCTGCAACGTAGAATGGAACGTTGTGTTCTTGGGCTAGAACAGCGATTGTGTAGGTGCCTATTTTATTTATCACAGCATCACGAACTATTCTATCGGCGCCAACAATGACCTTGTCTATCAGCCCCTTATACATTAAGTATCCAACCATATTGTCGGTTATTAATGTTACCGGTATTCCATCGCGCATTAGTTCATAGGTTGTTAATCTGGCACCTTGAAGCTTGGGTCTGGTTTCGCCGGCGATCACTTTTATCTTCTTTCCCTCCTCCCATGCAACTCGGATAACGGCTAGAGCTGTGCCATAGTCTACGGTGGCTAATTTTCCAGCATTACAATGTGTTAAGATTGTGTCACCATCAGATATCAATTTTGAACCGTGCTCGCCAATTCTTCGGTTAACCATTACATCTTCATCAGCTATGCGTTTAGCCTCTTCAATAATAACGTTCTTCAGAAGATTTACATCTCCCTTTGTTTCCCTAGCCTTCTTAAGAATCCGATCGATAGCCCAGAATAGGTTAACCGCTGTTGGCCTCGTTTTCCTGAGTAGCTGAGCTGAGTGCTCAATCTCCCTCATAAGGTCTTCTATATTTTTGGCTCTTGAATGATAGGCTGTTAGGGCTAAACCGTAGGCTGCTGTGACACCGATTAGTGGGGCGCCTCTGACTTTCATCTCTTTGATGGCTCCAGCTACTTCGCGGCAGTTTTTCATTTTAATCCAGACTTCCTGATCCGGAAGCAATGTTTGATCTATTGTGAATACGGTTCCCTCTTTCCATTCTATGGTTCGCATAATTGATCAACCTCTCTAACTAGTTAGACTAACTAAAAAATAATTGTTTTTTATTGTTTTGTTAGAAACCGAGACCTAGTTTCCACATGTAAAGAACTGATTCGGCAATTATGAAAGCGATTATTAGTAAAGCGGCGCCTAACTGCGTCATTAGGGAAGCTTGACTTGGATTACGTCTGTATCTGGCGCTTCGGTATATGAGGATTAATCCCGCCGCTCCTAGGGCGTAGGTTATCATTATAGCTATGCTTTCACTGAGCACTTGCTCATGTAGACTAGGGTAAAGCAGAATGAAACCCCTGTAATATGGTATTACGCTTCGGATGGGCTCTGATATATCATAAATGCCTCCGCCAAGCAGGAAGATTGTAATAAACATTAGAATTGTGGCAATAAGGTAGGGTGATGGGCGATAATTTATGAGTTTATTAATGCTTTTTCGTAGGGAATACGTCGCCGACGAAAGTTTTTCTTTGCTCATTCTAGCACCATTCAATCAGCTGTAACTAAAAAATAGAGATTTAGGGATCAAATTTAAACGTTACTATGTTTTTTAGGTTTCGGCTCCTTTATTTGATTTTTGGAGAGTAAATATTGGATTACCTCTTTAACCCATGCACCGGTGTATGGATTATTTTGTAACATTTTTAGGTATTCTAGCCATGAAATGTCCATTGATTTTTTCCATTCTTCAAATTTTTTCACTAAGTTTTCAAAGGAGATTTTATGGAATTTACAGAATTCGCTTTCGGCTTCTCTTTTGCAAATTTTACATTTCATTTGCTCTGCCTTCTTTAGATGGACAGCTGGGATTTATACATAAAGTCCAAGGACGTTTACCTTTAATCTTTACTTTAACAATAGGCCAGCCGCATTTGGTGCAGCTCCTATGTAGGGGTTTGATTGTGCCCTTTTGGGGCAACGGGAAAGAAGTTTTGCAGAGGCCATTAAAATAGTTTGTGCATCCAACGAAACGTTTTCCACTACGTTTGGAGTATAAGATTATCAGTTTACCGGTTCCGCAGGTTAAGCATTGACCTAAAATACGCTCTTGTAGCCGAGCTTTCTTAATGGATTCACTTAACTCTCGCCCTATATCTCTTTCATATTTCTTGATTTCTTTGAAAATGGGTTTTAGGCGTTCTATGGCTTTGAGTATCACATTTTCCATTTTCTCGTTGCCATTTTGTATTTTATCCATGCTCTCTTCAAGGTCCCTTGTTAAATCAACCGATATCACTTCAGGGCAGTATCTGTTAAGCAGGTCTATAACATCGAAACCTAGCTCTGAAACGGTTATCCGCTCACCATTAATGTAGCCGCGTTCATAAAGGGTTTCTATGATGTCCGCCCTAGTAGATTTTGTGCCTATTCCCTCAGACTCCATTTTCTTGAGTAAGCTGCTCGGGTTATGTCTTGGCGGCGGCCTAGTAAATTTGTCTTCGCGCAGAACCTCTAAGAATTCAATTTGATCGCCAACTTTAAGCTCTGGCAGAGTAACCTCCTCAATTCTAACGTAGGGTCTATAAAATTTTATCCACCCTTCTTTAAGGATCCGTCTGCCACGCAAATAGAAGGTGTGCTCACCTACAGATATAGATACTTTCATGCTCTGTTTTAGGGCGGGATCGCCAAAAACCGCCATGAATCGTCTAACTATTAAATCCCATATTCTTCTTTCCTGGGGATTCAGATTCCTTTCCGGGAGATTACCCGTCGGGTATATTGCCGGATGAGCGGGATCATCTTTTTTGCCTTCTCGAGGAGCAAGGTTCTTTTTAGCGAGAAGAGACTCAGCTAAATCTCGGTATTCTGGATGATTTTTTAGGGATTCCATTATTGATGCGTAATTAATTGATGGGGGGAGCTTTTGACTTGATGTGCGCGGGTAGGATATTAATGCGCTTAAGTATAGGCGTTCGGCTATTTCTAATGTTCTTTTCGGCGTGTATTTGAAGAGAGCGTAGGCTTCCGTCTGTAGGGCGCTTAAATCGAATGGTGTGGGTGGTTTTTGAGTAATTTGCCTAACTTCTATACGGGATATTTTCCCCATCTTATTTTTGCATGAATTAACAATAGAGTCGGCTTCATCCTTAGTTTTAATGATTTCCTTTTCATATTCGGCTTCATAAATTGAGTCTCTAATTCTAACCTTAGCCTTTATAGACCAGTAAGGTGTTGGAATAAAAGAATTTATTTCCTTTTCTCTATCAACTAGAAACTTTAATGTTGGACCTTGAACCCTACCTATGCTTAAGGTTGAATATTTCCCGCTCCAGTTTTTGGCTGAGATCGTCATGGCTCTAGAAAGATTTATTCCATAAAGTGCATCAAGGAAGTGGCGGCATAAACCAGCCTCAACTACCGGAAACTCTATATGGGGGAGAATGTTTTCGTAGGCTTTTCTGAGGTCGTCGGCTGTAAGTGTTGAAAATTTCATTCTTTTGGCTTCTTTCTCTTTTCCACCGCAAGCATACTTGAGTATCGTATATCCTAATGTTGCGCCTTCAATATCATAGTCTGTTGCAAGTATAAACTCTTGCGCTCTCTTAGAGAGCTTCGAGATAACGTTTATCCAAGTCTTAGTTTTCTTAGCGCCTCTTTCAACTAAATATCGAGGAGCCCAACTAAAATCAAAAACTGGGAAAATATCTCGGCTTGCCACATTCGGGGACATCGTATATAAGTGGCCTAAAGCTGAAACAATTAGCAGCCTTTCTTTTCCTCGATCAACCTCGTAATATGGGACGCCGCTTAAAGTTTTTCTTGAGAAGCCATTTCCGTTTTCCAGGGCTTTAGCAATACGCATAGCAGCATCTGGTTTTTCACATAGAATGAAAACCGTCTTTTTACGGCCCAATTATTTTATTTCCTCCGACCAACGTAACTATATTGAAGCTTACACACTAAAAAGCTAGGAAGCTTTAAATGTCTTACTCCTTTTTTAATTTAATTTAGGAGGATAAAGGGATGCCTCAACGGGTATTATGTGATGCTTGCGGGGAGATTCTTTATGAGGGAGATGATTTGAAGTCTCCTGAAGAAATACATCAAATGCATGATGGAAAGTGCCCTAAATGTGGTAGAAAACTATCATTAATGCCGCGGAAAGTTAAGATTTTACCAGCAAAAAATGTGATGAAAAAATTATGAAGAAGACTTCTAGTTGAGTATGTGAGTTTTCATGGGCTTGTGAAATGCGTAAAACATGGAAGGATCGCTGGAAAAAGACAATAAAAAATAAATACTTATAAGCTTTCTTTCATTAAGCAAAAAAGGGTGCTCTAATGGAAATTACGGAATATCTTGAAAAATTCGGTGATGCGCTACGTAAAGTTCCATCTTTTCGCCCTAAGGTTACCCATTCCTCTCTTATTAGGGGAACATTGCTTTTTTTGATTGTTGTGTTGGCTTCCGCAATTAGATTATTACCTTTACGGTGGGGCTTTTATTTAAATGAATTCGACCCCTATTTTCATTATCATGTAACTAAGTATATTACTGAACATGGTTTCCTATCTTTATTTTCTTGGCATGATTATACTGGCTGGTATCCGAGCGGGCGTTATGTACCGCCCACCGCTAACTTGGGATTAACGCTCACAGCAGCCACACTTTATGAGATCCTAAGATTTTTTGGAGTTCCATTACTTTTCGGTTCAAGTTTAAATCCTCTGGATCCGTTAGCCTCAGATCCCCTATACAACTTATGCGTTGTATTTCCTATTATAATGGCGGCTTTAACATGTATCGCAATATACTTTCTCGGCAGGGATCTTGGAGGCGAATCTGTCGGTTTATTCTCAGCACTACTATTAGCCTTAGATTCCTCGCATATTGGGCGAACATCCCTCGGATGGTTTGATGACGAAACAGTCGGCATATTTAGCGCGTTGCTTTCCATACTATTCTTTAGCAGATCTCTAGATTCTAGGAGGCCTCTGAAAATCAGTATAATTTACGCCGTTCTATCCGGTCTCTCACTTGGCTATCTCTGCATATCGTGGGGGGCTGCTCGATATCTTATTGTTATGACCGCGCTTTTCTCTTTCGTATTGCTTTTAATGAGGAGGTACTCGTTACGTCTCCTCCTCTCCCATGGAATAGCTTTTGCTATCGCCTTTTCAATAGCGGCGGCTGCTCCGCGCACTGGATTAAAATTTCTGCTGGAAACACCTAATTTGTCAGTCTACGGCGTTTTCTTTTTGTTGTGTATAGCTGAAATAAATAGGCGGGTAACTTCAGCGAAGAAAAGGATGATCTATACGTCCGCTTTCATTTTGATGCTGATTGCGGCTTATGCTGTTCTCACTTTCGCGGGTCTCATGAAGCCTATTGGCACAAAATTCCTCTTAACCATAAATCCAACTCAGCGTTCAGCAA
>CAZOWB010000021.1:8223-10409 GCA_964583315.1 uncultured Candidatus Bathyarchaeia archaeon
AATCCATTATTCGAGTCTGTTGCAGAGCATAAGCCGTCTACATGGGCAACATTTTACTATAATTTTGGTATAGGCGTCCTATTTGTTCCCATCGGCGTATTCTTCGCCACTTTAATGGCGACAAACCTAAGTGTCTTCATCATCATGTATTGTTTAACCTCCATATATTTCGCCAGCTCCATGGTTAGACTTAATATACTGGCATCACCATCCATATGCTTACTCTGGGCACTAGCGTTAAAGCGTATTCTGTCCCCACTAATCGCATCTTTAAGAGAAAGCTCGCAGATATTTGGGCGCAGGGTTAAGTTCAAGCCTCTCGGGAGGGAAGTTGTCGGCGGCCTTTTGATCTTAATGTTTGCGCTCTTCACTCTAACTTATGTTTTTGGAACAGACTTTATTTTCGGCCCTAAAGCTCAGGGTTCAAGGGTTTTATTGCATGCTGATTCTCCGCCGACCATTGCTGGAGCCAGTGTTTCAGCCAAGCCTACATCAATAGTTCGCGATTGGATAGACACTTTGATATGGATGCGCGAGAACTTGCCTCCTTCACCATCTAAGCCCGGTGAACCTGGAACTGTGGTTGCTAGCTGGTGGGACTATGGGTATTGGATAACGGTTGTCGCTAATAAAACAACGCTTGCGGATAACGGCACGCTTAATGGCACGCAAATAGCGCAGATAGGTAGAGCCTTCATGTCTAATGAAACTGAGGCAATTGAGATTTTTAGGAGATATAATGTAACCCATGTTGTAGTATACGTAACCTTCTTCAATTCCCAATATGAATATGTGAATATCGGAGGTAATCTTCGTCCTAATGACGCTTACGAGTATGGCGGAGATAACGGTAAATGGATTTGGATGGCGCTAATTTCTAAAGTAGCTCCGGATGAGAGAACCGCACGTTCCTACTTTGGAAACTACACGCTTGGATGGAATTATAAGGACAGCAACAGAAACGGACGGATTGAAAGTAATGAAATATTCCCGAACAATAGAGGCCAGAACACAGTTCTATATAAGCTAATGTTTTACGGCAGAGACATGACATTATTCGGATACTCAACAATCAAACTGGAGCACTTTGAGAAAGCATACTTCTCTCAGAAAATAGGCGCTCCCAAACCGGCTCCAGGAACCTCGGTGATACCATTAGTCTGCGTATATCAAGTTAAATATTAAAAATGGAGAAAAATCAGCCAGAGCAAAATGTAACTTAAAGCTCAAATTAATATTGTGGATGTTTCCACTATTTTCTAGGTAAGCCAAGTGAATACGGGCCCGTGGCCTAGCCAGGATCAAAGGCACCGAACCCCAATTAGTAAAGATGGGTGTGTAAGCCTCCGGAGCCGGGGATCCCGGGTTCGAATCCCGGCGGGCCCGCCAACAGATTCCCCATTTTCTGAAACAGGTTTAAACGGACTTTTCCATGAAAGCTGGAGGTTAACTGGGCGAACCTTGCTTGATGGTATGATTTAGATTCTTAGGATTCATAAAGCGATAGGAGATTGGAGGATGACCCGTGGAAATTAAGGGATAAATGGAATTTACGGTAAGCTACGGATACTAAAGTGGACCAACAATAAGACGTAAAAAAACTCTAGCGGAATTCTAAACGAAGACAATTAATTTTAATATGCCTTTGCCCCACCCTATCACCCGGGGATCCCCAAAATTAGGGGAGGAAAAGAACCGCCGGGATTTCAAGTTTTGTTATTCCGTGGAAAATCTTTCAAATCTTGAAATCGCGGGAAATGTCTGGAATTAGGCTTTCGAAATAATCTGCTGATCCTCTGATTCAGCGGGCGAAGTAGTAGGAAGAGGGGGGTTGAAATGGGGCCCATTTTCACTCTAAAGGAAGCGATTCTTAAAGGATAAAATTCTTCTAAAAATAGTAATGTCTCATCATCCGAATGAGCCCCTATGAATATAACATGCACGGCGATACGTCTCTTCTCACGGTCATTCAGTAATTATAAATTGGGGATAAAGAATCTTTCTTTTTGGTTTGAGGGATGATCCTCAACTATGGTGACCATTCACATGGTCTAAAGTGAGATGTAAACCCTAAATCTTCACGTGTATTCTCCAAAATTATTAAGGTTGATCGCAAAAATATTCTAGGAGGCTCATAGATGATGAAAAACAGCGTAATTTGACATGGCTGACATTAAGATCAGCAT
>CAZOWB010000022.1:0-10392 GCA_964583315.1 uncultured Candidatus Bathyarchaeia archaeon
AATCGTAAATGTTTCAGACATGCAAATATATAGAGAAATAATTAAGGCTTTATTAAATTTTAAATCCAAAAATTGAGTAGAATCTTCCAGTATACGAGTTTACTGTATTTTTATTAACTTACATTTGCAATACTCTTCAAAAGAGAAGCAAAAGAATTAAATTAGAAGTAAAAGTAACTTTAGATTCTTAAGGATGCTGATCTAATGAAAAGGAATGTTAACAGAGTATATGAGAAGATTCTTGAATCAATTAAAGAAATACCTATTATAGATACGCATGAGCATATACCGGCTCCAATCTTATATGAGCCCCCAAAAGAGCCTATTGCCTTTTTGCTGAGAGGATATTTTCCAAGTGATTTACTCTCCGCTGGACTCTCTCAGAGGGATCTTCAAATACTTCAGGATGATGATGTTCCTACCGAGAGAAAATGGCCTGTTTTTAAGCGGTATTGGCTTAAGACGAAATATACTGCTTACGCTAGGGAAGTGAAGTATGTAATGCGTTCTTATGGTGAAGAAGCCGTAACATTGGAGAGTCTTAAGCGGTTTGGCGAAAAGATAAACAGGCTTACTGGTGAGAAATACATTGAGTTTCTTGAATCATTAAACATTAAGTTTGTTCTGGTGAATATATTTGGAACGATAGACGAGTTGAAACGTTTTATTGATGGTAAAATTGATCTGCCAGACTGTTTTAAACTTCTCATTCCCCTCCCAGTTTTTCATACCTCGGTGAGAAACTTTCAGAGCATACAGGAAATCGCGGGGATTATTAATAGAACTGTAACCTCTTTCGATGAATTCTTAGACACCGTTAAAGAAATTTTTAAGAGATTAAAGGAGCGCGGTGCAATAGGCATAAAAGATCAAAGCGCATATCAAAGAAGCATTAATTTCTCGCTTTCAACAAAAGAGGAAGCTGAACACTTATTTAATAAGTGTCTTGCCGACCCCAATAGTAGCTTAGGCTGGCCGGAGGCAAAACCGCTTGATGACTTTCTCTTCCATGAATACATGCGATATGCCAGAGATTTGGATCTTCCGGTTCAAATTCACACCGGTCATATGGCTGGTATAAGAAACCGCGTGGATAAAGCGAACGCCTCACACTTCGCTCAGGTTTTAGAAGTTCACCGGGAAGTCGCCTTTGATCTTTTTCATGGTAACTGGCCTTACATGGGCGACATACTTTTTCTAATAAAGAACTATCCTAACGCATATTTGAACTTTTGCTGGGTACATATCATTGATCCAATATATAGCATAGAACTGCTGGAAAGATCCATAGTTACGGTTCCACATAAAAAGATTAATGGATTTGGTGGAGATTATGGTGCTCCGGAATTAATTCCGGCGCATCTTTCTCTGGCCAAGGATAATATTGCACGCGCCCTTTCCAACCTCGTTTTAAGGGATTGGATTTCAGAGAGAGAAGCCATCAATATAGCTGCAGATTTGCTATACAATAACCCAAATGAACTTTTTAAATTAAGCTTAAAATCCTATGCTTCTTAGATTTTTTAATAGATAGAGTAAACATTGGAGGGGTGACGACATTTTATATGTTAAGGGAGAACCTGAAATTTGTTTTCGGCGTAGACTATTATCCGGAACATTGGCCTAAAAACAGATGGATTAAAGATGCGAATTTAATGAGTGAATTAGGCTTTAATGCGGTGAGACTTGCTGAGTTTTCATGGAGTAAAATCGAACCTAAGGAAGGCGAATATAATTTTGAGTGGTTAGACAAGATTATAAATTTGCTTGCTGAAAGAGGTATAAGAGTGATCATTGGAACCCCAACTGCATCTCCTCCACCGTGGATCATTAAAAAACACCCAAACATTTTACGTGTAGACCCGTATGGCAGAAGAAGCCCAGAGGAAACTAGACGAAATTACTGCCCAAACAATCCGGATTATATTGCACATACAAGGAGAATAGTTGAAGCCATGGCCCTCCATTATAGGGATAACCCCAATGTTATCGGCTGGCAGATTGATAATGAATTTGGAATAGACTTATGCTATTGTAACGAATGCGTCAAGGCATTCAGAAGGTGGCTAAAAAACAAGTATGAGACTCTGGAAAATCTGAATAGCTCATGCGGCTTCATATTTTGGAGCCAAGAATATGGAGATTGGGATGAAATTTTTCCACCTAGACCGCCTTTGCATATGCAAAATCCAAGTTTATGCCTTGACTGGCACAGATTTATGAATGATTCCTGGATTAGATATCAACAAATACAGGTTGATATAATCCGTAAGATAGCGCCTCATCATCTGATAACGCACAATTTTATGGGCCTATATAAAGAGTTAAATTATTTTAAGCTTGCAGAGCCGCTTGACATAGTATCCTTTGATTACTATCCAAAATGGAGTTCAAATGTTGATTATGCCAGATGCGCCATGGCGCATGACGTTATGCGAAGCTTAAAGAAGAAGCCCTATTGGATTATGGAGCTCCAGAGCGGCGCAGTTAAAACCCATATGGCGCCTATTCCACAACCAGGCGAAATAAGACTATGGACTATGCAGTCAATTGCTAGAGGTGCCAATGGAATATTGTACTTCAGATGGAGGACATGCAGGTTTGGCGCTGAAGAGTACTGGCATGGTATACTTGATCATGATGGCGTTCCCAGAAGAAGATTCTTTGAAGTTAAGAGGATTTCAGGGGATCTGGAGAAGATAGCGCCATATATTGATGGAACAACCGTTAAATCGAAGATTGCGTTCATACTGATTTACGATAATATTTGGGCTTGGGACCTTGAGGTTGGGTATGGCGGAAAAAACTATTATGGTTTAGGCTCTTGGGAGCCATCCTTGGACTTTTATAGAGCTCTTTACTCCAGAAACTTGCCAGTTGACTTTGTGGATCCAACCAAAGAAGATCTATCCAATTATAAAATTATTTTCGTTCCCTCCTTGATGCTCATGAATAAATCTATTGATGATAAATTACGGTCATATGTTAATGATGGCGGCATATTGATTGCAACTCCTAGAACCGGCGTAAAGGACTGGAATAATGTTATAGTTAACTTAGCGTTGCCCGGCGGCTTATCAGATTTGTTCGGCATTACCATTGAAGAATACACTGGCATACCAGACGGAGGGGAAGTTAGTATAGAAATGGATAAATCTAAATTTGGTTGTACAGCAGCTGGTAAAGGACGGAATTGGGCTGAACTGCTTTTGCCAAGGGAAGCTGAGGTTCTCGCCAGATACAGAACAGGCATATACGCTGATAAACCAGCGGTGACAATAAATAATTACGGAAGGGGACTAGCTATATATTTTGGAGTTTTCCCTGACGAATCCTTCTATTCCATGCTTGCAGACTGGCTTATAAAAGAAGCGGGAATCAAACCTATATTACCTCCAACAGAGGGACTTGAAGCCACCGAAAGAGCTGGCTCTTCTGACAAAGTTATATTTGCGCTAAATCATAGTAACAGAACAATAAAAGTTCCCTTAGAGGAAGAATGTTACGAAATATTGTCTGGTGAGAAAGTGAAAAATGAGCTAAGAATAGGGGGGTTAGATGTTAAGGTTCTCAGACCCTACTGAACATTTTAGAGATTAAAAATTAATCATTAAATACTTCGGGATCTACTGATATTGTTTTATTAAGGGGTTCTATAAAATCTTCCTCCATTTTGATATTTAGGAAAGCCATAATAAGGCAACCAAAAAATATTTATCGCCAGCAGGAATCTATCTTCTAGCAAAATTGAAATTAAATGGGGGTAGTGGCTATGCCAACTGAGATCTTCGATGAGGAAAAGTTTATAGAGCTATCTGAGAGAGCTCGCTATTGCGCGATAAAAAGATTGAGGGACGTTGTGAAGCTGAAGCTCAGGACGCCTAGAATGCTCTACACGCTGAAGGTTGATCCAGCCAAAGCTGAGGAGATAATCAAGAAGGTTAAGTGTGAAATAAGGGAAGTATAAGCGTTAAAGAAGCTTACTTCGATGGCTGAAAAAGCATTTTTGGAGGAATTCTGGCAGTCTGTGGATTCGGTTATAGGTAGCCTTCTATTTGCAGGTAAGCTCTCTGCCTAAGAAAAATAGTTGGTATGCCAGCCTCCCTAAGTTTTTTTCTGAGTTCACTATCGTTTGTTGCAACTGCGCTGTTATATTTCTTGGCTAAGCGTAATATAACGTCATCGTAGCTTTCGCCAGATCTTCGATTAACCTCTATAACTTTACATTTTTTCGCCAATTTTAACGCCGAGAGAGCTTGCCTACTGATTTTCTCCGATTTCACCCTTGAAAGCTTCTTGAGCTCCTCTAGGGTTGTTGACAGCACTATTGGTTCAAAGCGGCCGATTAAGGCTTCTATTTCATCAAATACGTCTATTTTAAATTGAAGGGGAATAAAAAAGAAATTTGCATCAAATATAACTTTGCGCATGCATTAATCAACCCTTATAGGAGTAAATTTTTGATAGTCTTGCAGCCGCCTTTATCGCCTCTATTAAACTCTTGGGATTCGCCAAACCCTTCCAAGCTATATCATATGCTGTTCCATGATCAACGGAGGTTCTGATAAATGGGAGGCCCAGCGTAACTGCAACTGTTCCATAAAAATCAAGGGTTTTAGCGGCGATATGTCCCTGATCATGATAGAGCGATAAAACTGCATCATACCTGCGCGTTAAAGCTTGATGAAATACGCTGTCGGCTGGAACTGGTCCTACAACGTTTAACCCCATATTTTGGAGATCCTTTACAGCCGGAATTATCTCCTCAGTCTCTTCTCTACCTATTAGTCCTTCGTCACTTGCATGCGGATTCAATGCCGCTATGGCTATTTTAGGCCTTTCTATTCCTAGTTGACGCAGTGTTTTTTCTATTTTCACCGTCATATTAACGATTTTCTCTCTCTTAACGGCTTTTATCGCGTCGATTAATGGCATATGTCTAGTGAGAAAGAAAATTCTTATGCCTTTAACCCAAAACATTGTTAGGGGCTCCCTGATCCCGCAGAGAGCCGCTAGCATCTCAGTATGTCCGATATAGTTGCTTCCAGCCATATTTATGGCTTTTTTATTTATTGGAGCCGTACTTATAGCGTTGACTTCACCTTTGAGAGCATATTCCACGGCTTTTTCGATGTACTGGATTGAGGCTCTGCCAGCCTCCGCTGAAGCCTCTCCAACCACCAAGTTTTTGACATCAATGTTCTTCAGGTCTATCAATTCTATTGAGCCTTTTTCGCCTCTAGCTTCACTGGGTGAATTTATAACGTTAAAGTTTATTTGGAGCCCTAAGCGCTCACTAACGGATTTCAATAACGCTAAGTCCCCTATCAAAACTGGCTTACATAGTTTGAAGATGCTTTGCTCAAGGAGAGCTTTTATTGAAATCTCAGGCCCTATGCCGGCTGGATCGCCGATTGTCACTCCTATAATTGGCCTATTATTTTCTCTCAATTGGATTACGCTCAAAAATTAATGGAATTTTCGGATTCTTAAATATCTACTCTTCCAATCCACTTGCGCTTCTTCCTGAGGTACTGCAGGTAGGTTTGGTAGGAAATTTCAGGTGGAACTCTATGATCAACCATTGGTATATATCCGCCTTCCTCAAGTAGCGGCGTAAGCCTTTCAAATTCTTTTTCTACGGCTTTTTCACCAGCCATCAGTGCAAATTTATTTACGCCGCCCATCAGCAGAAGTTTTTCACCGAACTCCTCTCTAAGTTTATGGAAATTCGTATACCGCGCTTCCAGCGGAAACATGCAGTTTATTCCAGCCTTCAGCCATCCAGGAACGAGGAGGCTTATGTCTCCATCGCTGTCAAGAATGTTAATGTGAACCCCATATTCCTTTAAAACCTCAGTGACCTTTCTGTATCTCGGAACCATGAATTCCTCAAAGTGTCTAACTGATATTAATGGTCCACGACTATAGCACATATCTTCCCACCATGTTGCAAAGTCCACCTTGACATACCTTAATGCTTTACGAATTATTTCAATCCATAAATTGACAAGTGTATCCATCATCTCCGCAATCCAGTCTGGATCCCTATAAAAGGCCACTGATATTCTTTCGACGCCCATCCAATTTCTCAACCAGCCATAAAGGCTTCCAATACTAATTCCCAAGGGATAATCCCGCTCTTTATAGCTCTCTGCGATTTCCTCCCAATTTAGCGGGAATCGGCCGGGCGTATTTGGATCAAAAAAGGGTTTCAGCCTCTCCCAGTCCTCTCTATTTTTTAGTGGGTGGCGAATGTAATGCGGAACAGAAGAGGAAGTTGTTGTTCGTATGTATATGCCGCCCATTCCATCGTCCACTATCGCCCGGTCACCTTCCTCCTTTATTATTCTTTCTGGAAGCGTCGGCCAGAGACCAGTTCTAATCGGTAACATTTCAATGCAATCCCATCCCTCAAGCCCCAAATATAATTCTACATCTCTATTGGTCTTCTTCTCTAGCGGTAATCCCTCTCTATGCCATCTGTCTATGGTTTCATCCCAGTAACCGAATTCATAGTCTGGGACTCTATCGACATCTTTAAATTTGAAGGTTCTGAGAAACCTTTCTCTATGGTTCAAGATTTTACCTCCAATTTCCACTGACAACCTTTTCTCTTTATTTAAAAGAGTAATTACTGTTAATTTAGATTTGGTTTTCTCTTAGCGAAGTCAGTGTTATCTTCAAATGCGAGGGATATTTTTAGGAGCATGTTTTCATCGAATGGTTTACCTATGATCTGCAGTCCTATTGGCAGATTATTTTCGAAGCCGCATGGTATCGATATTGCTGGGTAGCCTATCAGGTTTGCTGGCACCGTTAGTATATCGCACATGTAGAGGGTTAGTGGATCCTGAATCTTTTCACCTATGTTAAATGGCGGCAGCGGCATTGTGGGGCCTATTAGAACAGTGAATTTTTTGAGGGCTCTCTCGAATTCCCTTCGGATTATAGTTCTGATTTTGAGCGCCTTAAGATAGTATTGCTCGTAGTAACCGGCCGATAGAGCGTACGTTCCGAGAATTATTCGTCTTCTAACTTCTGCGCCGAAGCCTATACGCCTATTTCTCGCGTAGATTTTCGACCAGTCGGCATCATCACGCTCAACTCGGTAACCGTATCGTATTCCATCATACCGCGCTAGATTTGAACTTGCCTCCGACATGGCGATAATATAGTAGGTGGCTAAAGCATACTTTAAGCTGGGCAGTGATATTTCCTCATAAGTGACCCCTAAATCTTCAAGGACATGAATGGCAGACCAAACATGCTTTATGACGGATTCCTCAATTCCTTCGCCAAAAAATTCTTTAGGCAGCCCCACTTTTAAACCCTTTAAATCGCCGGCGAACGCGATAGGATAGTTAGTTTTAGCCGAGGGAATATTTGCCGACGTGCTGTCCCTAGGGTCATATCCGCCAATAACGGAAAGTAATAGTGCGCAATCAACCGTGCTTTTGGCTAGGGGCCCTATTTGCTCAAGGCTGTTCGCGTAGGCTATTAGTCCGTAGCGGCTGACTAGGCCGTAGGTTGGCTTAAGCCCTATAACTGAGCAGTAGCTGGCTGGACATCTTATTGAGCCGCCTGTATCCGATCCTAAAGCTAGGGTGGCCTCCTCCGCTGCTATGGCTGCGGCGCTTCCCCCAGATGAGCCGCCTGGAACCTTTGTTAGGTCCCATGGGTTTCTTGTAGGTCCGAAGTAGCTGGTTTCGGTTGTTGAGCCCATTGCGAATTCATCCATGTTTGTTTTTCCGATAATTATGGCATCTTCATGTTTTAGTCTCTCGATTACGGTTGCATCATATGGCGGGATGAAATTTTCCAGCATTCTGGAGGCGCAGGTTGTGCGGATGTTAAGTGTGCATATGTTATCCTTAATTGCTATTGATACGCCTGCCAGCCTACCAACATTTTCGCCTCTACTAACTTTTCTATCGATTTCTCTAGCCTTCTCTTTTGCCTCCTTAAAAGTGGGCGTGATGAACGCGTTTATCTTTTCTTCCACCTTGAGGATTCTTTCTATAATTGACTCGATGTAATCCTCGGCTGTTATCTCTTGACGCTTTATTTTGTCAACGATTTCTGTGGCGTTTAGCTCGTAATGTCTCGGCGTGGGAGATCACCCTCCTAGAATCGCGATTAAACTATTCTGGGCGATTTAAAGAAGTTATCTTCTTTTCTAGGTGCATTTTTTAAGATTTCTTTCTTCGGTAATGGTTTTCCAGCTTCATCTTTACGGTAAACATTAACTAGGTTCAGTACATGATAGGTTGGGGGCACATCTTCCGTGTCAACTTCATTGATTTTTCTGAAGAAATCTAAAATTCTATTGAATTGCTCAGTGAAGAGAACTTTCTCTTCTTCAGTTAATTCTATATGCGCAAGCCAAGCTACATGTTCAACCTCTTCCTTAGTTATGCGCCGCTCCTTCATATTAATGTGCACCTCAGCCTCTACTTTATCTTTATTCGCATTAAGTAAGCATTTTCTCCGTCCGCGTAATATCTTCTAATAGTTTTCTCGATTTTAAAGCCCACTTTCTCATAGAGATTTATCGCCGGCATATTACTAACGCGGACCTCTAAATAGCATTCTTTTACGCCGTAATGGTTTATCATGGCTTGGAGGGCCTCTTTGAGCAATGTCTCTCCAATACCCTTCCGCCTATGGCTTGGTAAAACAGCTATCGATATCACGTGCCCCCTCTTTATTAGGCTGAAGCGGGAGAAGCCGCTTTCAATACGGCACATGATATAGCCAACTATTTGCCCATCCTCCTCAGCAACGATGAATGTCTCTGGGAAGTTTTTGTATAGATCTACGAAAAAGTAAGTTGAGTAATTCTCCGGCAGACAAGTCCGGTTTATGTACATTACTTGATCCAGATCTTCGGGCTTAAACTTTCTTATAGTGAAAGTGCGCTCCACATTAGACCCAGCAAAGACTACTTTAATAGGTCATCTCTAAAAAATATTTCTTCTAGGAGAGCTCTTTGCCGCTGGAATCACAAGATTTCCATGAGGAAAAACTGAAACCTTTGATCTCCTTCCACATTTCTCCAAGGCATAGTTTAGAGCTTCGTTAGCTGTTCTAAAAACTTTTAAGTCCGGTATTTCTGAAGCGTAGTAGTCGGGTATTGCTGAAACCATAGATATTTCGGCTCTTCTAAATGCTCTAAGAAATCGGTAGGCGACAAACCCGCTGACGCGGAATCTCCTCCGTAACGATTTCCCTAAAGAATTTAAGTCATTTTTGAATCTGGATATGGCTTCATAAAATTCTGGATCACCATACCCTTCCGGACATTCAGCAACTAACACGATAATCCCCCTTCTTCTTACAGTTTTAAGCGCGTTTTCCAAACATCTGCAAGCCCTAGAAACATTCATGTCAAAGGGCGAACCGCCCGGACTGATAAGAACAACATCAGCTCTTTTCTCTATTGTAAATCCATATATTTCATCGGCAATTTTTGAGGCCTCCCAGAAGGCTTTCTCCGAGTCCCCCGCAACCGATTTAACAATTTCTCCTTTTCTATTTATTATAATATTTAAGCTAAAATTGACCCCTACTATACGTGATGCCTCCATAATGTTTTTGTGTATTAAATCGGATGGGGAGTCAAGATTTAGAGCCGGCATAAAAATTTGCTTAATGGTTTCCGGGCTTGATAGGCCGGGTACAATATTATATCCACTCCAGTCATATAGCGCATAGGGGTTAGGTTTAACTGTTCCTATAGCGATTTTCATTTTGGATTCTGCGAAAATTTTGTTAAGATAAACTTTTATTCCAGTGGATGTCTCACCAACATAAGTGCTTTCGCTCGAGGGACTATGAAAGATAAGGTTTACTCCCAGAGGGGATATTTCGCTTATCAGTTGATTCTTAAAGCTGGTTTCATTTGAATTAAAAATTTCATGAGCAAATATAACCGTTAAATCATTGGCTTTAAGCCCGCTTTGGGCAGCCTCCTCCATTATCGAGGAAATAACTAATTTAACTACTGTTGGATCAAAAATATTTAGGGCTAATGCAACTTTATCTCCAGATTTCACGGTTTCAGCCAGACTTTCCGTGCCAATTGGATTTTTTAGGGCTCTCTTAATTTCATCTTTAGGGTTTTCAACGCCGGATACATCCCTTGCCTCGATGATGTCCTGTAAGTTTTCGGTGGGGACTCGAGCGCATACCTCGGTTTTACCATAGGGGAGCCATACGTCAACCAATTTGCTTCCCTCAAGAGCATTTGATAATCATTTAAGTTTTTGGTGGTGGAGTAAAAAGGTTTAGCTGGGTAGAGCAATGTCTGTTTTACCGGCTGCGCCCCAAAATCTCTCAATTATTCTCTCTAGTCCTTCAGGTTTTCTCTCTTTTAACCATAGTTTTGCG
>CAZOWB010000023.1:0-10357 GCA_964583315.1 uncultured Candidatus Bathyarchaeia archaeon
AATATTGCAAATAATATTGGAGATCACTTGTTGAGTAAACAATGTGCACCCAAGATTGTTTGGATAAGGGTTCAAGGGTTTTCGTTAAATTTCAGAAATATGTTAGGGCCCTCCATTGCCCGGTGAGATGGACGATAATAAATATAATTGGGAACTGTGAGAAAAGCACTGGGGAAATTTTTGAGGAGCTAAAGAGGTCTGGGGAGGAACTTTCGAGGTCAGGGCTTTATTATCATCTCTCTGAACTCGAGGAGGCAGGCATTATCGAGCTAGCTATGTACCGTGAGGTTGGAGGTGGAGCCCCAGAGAAGGTTTGGAGGTTGAAAACTAAGGAGATAAGAATCAATCTTCTTGACGCTTCTGAGGAAACTTAATTTTGGGGGCTCTTTATGGATTATGCAGTAGTTGTTTCAAATTTAACGAAGAGATACGGTAGCCTTATAGCTGTTGACCACATAAGCTTCAAAGTTAAGAGGGGTGAATTCTTTGGTTTTCTGGGTCCAAACGGCGCTGGTAAAACTACCACAATAAGAATTCTCACCGGGATACTCAAGCCGGATGAGGGAGCGGTTTCCGTTATGGGCTACGATATGGGAAGGGATAAAGTTAAGGCTAGGCAGATTATGGGGATAGTTCCTGAAATGGCTAATGTGTATATTGATCTAACAGTTTGGCAGAATCTCATGTTTATGGGTGAACTTTATGGGGTGCCTAAAAATCTTAGACAGAAAAGAGCTGAAATGCTTCTCCGCGAGCTAGATCTCCATAAAAAGCGAAACATGAAGGCTAAAAAGCTGTCTAAAGGGATGAGACAGAGGCTCCTGCTTTGCATGGCTCTGCTAAATGATCCTGAAATACTTTTCCTAGATGAACCTACCGTGGGACTGGATGTCCAAAGCGCTCATGCTATACGCAGGATCCTCAGAAGCTTGAATGAAGAGAAGGGTGTAACTATATTCTTAACGACGCATAACATGGAGGAGGCGGATCAACTCTGCGACAGAATAGCAATAATTAACCATGGAAAAATAGCTGCGATTGACACGCCTGAAATGCTGAGGAGAATAATGAGGGAAATTCAGTGCGTCGAAGTATCTTTTAATAAACCTCTTAGCGTTAAAGATCTATTAGGTCTTCCATATGTTAATGAGGTTAGAAGAGTCGGTAGGATATTCCGGTTGTATACAAATTCGCCTTTCGATCTGATTGAGAAGATTATTGATTATGGAAAGCGGAGGAATCTGAAGCTTACTTGGCTTCAGGTTTTAGCTCCTAAACTTGAAGATGTATTTCTTAGGATAACGGGGGATAAAAATTAATGAGGAGTTATTCCGGAAGCTTCGTTCTTGACCAATTCAGAAGGGCATTTGCTATATGTAAAAAAGATATGCGCATATACTATTTTAAGGGACCTGTAATAATATTCGGCCTTCTACTTCCCCTCTTTCTGTTCTTAGCCTTCTCAATTGGGCGAGAGCTCCCTCTGAGCTTTCTGATCCCGGGTATGCTGGGCATGACCCTTTTCTTCACCTCAACATCAGTTGTTCCAGTTATCGCGCCATGGGAAACGCGTATGAGAACTTTTGAGCGGTTAGCTTCTGCGCCTGTAACCGTTACAACAATAATTTTTGGGGATATACTGGCCTCCGCAATCTTCGGTTTGTTTATATCGATCATTCTAACCGCAATTAGCTTATTAGTTGGGGTTTCCATGGCTAACCTTCCAATTGTACTATTTAGCATCATACTATCCTCCTTCTGCTTTTCCTCTCTAGGCGCTCTTCTATCAGCTCCTCCCTCAGATACCCCGGCAACGGTTATGATGCTCTCTTCGCTCATCAAGTTTCCACTCATCTTCGTAAGCGGCATCTTCATTCCACTCGAGAATATGCCTCTGTGGGGGAGGATTATCGCCCATCTTTCTCCTCTAACATACTTCGTAGACTTAGTGAGGGCCTCAACGCAGGGAATCAGCCAACTCCCGCCACTTCTAGATTTAGCTGCACTTCTAGCGTTTACATTCTCCTTCTTTTATATAGCCGTAAGATTACACGAGAGAAGCGTGTCCCAGAGAATATAACACAATAATTAATTTGATGAAAGAATTCTTGAAGTTATAGTAGCTTATTCTTCTAAGAAATTCTTCTCTTGCTTTTTTATAATCGACTTAACTTATAAAAAATAAGAGTGGGTTATATTTTATACTTTGAGGGGCTCCCTCTTCAATATTTTCGCCAGTTTATTGCTACAATCACCATAAAAAATCAACGTTACAAAGTATAATGAAGCGGGCGGAGCTGAAACTTCAATGGGCACTATTATGCCTCCAACCGGAAGCTTGCTTGCCATTCCAAATGGCGTTCCCGTTAAATCTGCAAGGCTAGGTAGTCGCGCTTATTCTAGCCCAGACGTAGTTTTCAACTTCATCTACACCAGTATCTGAGCATCTGACCCACGCTGTCCCATTCCACCAATATAATCCTAAACCGCGTTCATCCAAACCTAAAGCCCTTATCTCTTTGTCAGCATAATATTTCCGTATGTTAGCTCCGTTAAGCCCGACACTTTGGATACATAAATATCCACACTAATCCTATCGTAAACGTTATTTATGATGTTGCTTTCCCCAATAATCCCGTACAAACCGACAGCCACTAAGAGAACTAGTGACTCTACTACTAGCACCATTAAAAATTTCCTAATTCCGCTCAACTCGCCATTATTACGTTTTAAAGAAGATGTTTCTTAGAACGCAAAATAAATCGCGTTCTGAAGACAGAAGTTATTTTCTGCCTTATTTAAAATTTAAATTTTCTGTTGAACTCTTTTAAAGCTTTTAGCAGGAAAATTTTAGGTGAATTTCATAATGCTGATTTATTTTTCTTTCTTTTCTTCCATTGGCAGAAGTTTTTCCCAATCTACCTTCAACATTATTACTATTACAGCAAATAGGAGAATCGCTGATATAATCATCATCCATACGCTTCCCTCTTCGCCGCCAAAGAGATCCTCTATGAAGCCTATGGACATGGCCCCGCCATAAGCCAATATGAGGCTCATAACTATTTTTCCAAGCAGACATGGTATGAAAGCCTTAATGAAACTGTAACGCATTATTCCGAGGGGGATAAAGAGCAGATCATCTGGGAGAGGCGTTAGAGCGAAAATAAATATGGCTAAAGCGCCATAACGGCTAAAAACTTTTAATACGTAATCAACCTTCTTTTTCCTCTCCTCACTTATAACTGCCCTACCGTAATATCCCATCAAGTACCCGAAAAACTCGCCTAAAGCGGCTCCAGCCCCCGCTGAGAAAGCCACTAAAATTGGATTTAATATTTTTCCCATCAGAAAAATCAGCACCGTGTATGGAATTGGAATAATTATGGACATGGCTCCTATGAAACTCGCAACAAAAATTCCTAGATAACCATACTGCATGGCAATATTTTTTAACCAAGCATCAAACTGCTCAAGCCATGATAAATCCTCCCAAACAGCCGCCCAGTTTAGCATTCAAACACCAACTACAATCAAATTTATTCAATACCTAACAATGCTTAAAAGTATATGCACTTCAGAAATTTTAAATCTACGCAAACCAAATAATATTTTGGATAGGTAGGAGAATGCCGCAGAAAAGCCTAATGGATTTCTATAAATCCCCGGATGAAGAAAAACCTAAGGTTACGGAGGAGACACCATCTAAAAACAAGGAAAAAAGAAAATTTGAAAAAGTTCCGGCAGAGCAGGAGCAAACTGAAGAGAGAACCACTCCTGAGAACCTACCACCCTCATATTTTGTTTCTGCTGGATACGATGGGAAAAAAGGCTTAGCTTACATAAAACTCTATGAGCCCATATCCCAGCGCATATATTTCTGGTATGATAATACTGGACATAGACCCTATCTTCTCACAAATATTCCGCCAGAGGAACTTGAAAAACTTGATAGGGTTATTAATCACCCGGGTTTCGATCACTTCGAGGTTATTGAAAAATATGATGCCTTATATGATCGAAAGATTAAGGTGACAAAGGTTATTGCCAAAGACCCGCTAGCCATCGGCGGACGGAGGGGTTCCTTGAGAGACGTAATACCGGAAGAATACTCGCTAATTTTTGGAAAGGAAAAGCAAGCGAAGGTTTGGGAAGCCGCAATCAAATACTACCAATGTTACATTTATGATCGGGAACTTCTGCCGGGGATGCCCTACAAGATTGAAGGCGGAAAATTAATCCCATATATTGATGAAAAAACCGAGAAAAACGTTAAGGAAAACCTTAAAAACCTCTTTAAAGATGAGCCTGAAGACTTCTCCCCATACCTAGATTTCTGGGCTAGGCTCCTTGAGTATCCTGCTCCGAAGATGAGGCGCGTAGCCCTAGACATAGAGGTCTACTCGCCGGTTGCAACTAGAATTCCAAATCCAGAAGAGGCTTCCCAGCCAGTGATATGCGCTTCACTCGTCGGCTCAGATGGAAGAAAGAGGGTATTGCTTCTAAGGCGTGAGGGTATTGAAGAAGGGGACATGAACCTTCCAAGCGATGTGTCCGTTGAATTCTATGCTTCTGAAAGAGAATTAATACAGTCGATATTTAACGCATTAAATGATTACCCGTTTGTTATAACATTTAATGGGGACGACTTCGATCTTAACTACCTTTATCATAGGGCTAAAAAATTAGGCTTCAGGAAAAATGAGATTCCGATAGAAAGAGGTCAGAGAATCTGCTTACTAAAGTATGGCGTTCACATAGATCTTTACAGATTCTTCCTTAATAAGTCAATCCAAATCTATGCTTTTGCACAGAAATATAGGAACGTAACTCTAGATGAGGTTGCCCGAGCATTACTTGGCAAATCCAAAATTGAACTTGCAAAACCCATATCGGAACTCTCTTACAGCGAACTTGCAAAATACTGCCTAAACGACTCTGAGATAACCTTCGAGCTAACATCCTACAATGACAATCTAGTGATGAAGCTCCTAATAGTTTTAACGAGAATAAGCCGAATGCCCATGGAGGATGTTAGCCGACAGGGAGTTTCCAGATGGATTCGAAGTTTCATGCAGTATGAACACCGCAGAAAAAACATGCTCATACCAAACAGCGATGACATAATTGCGGCTAGAGGGACAACTGCAACCAAAGCTATAATTAAAGGCAAGAAATATATGGGCGCCATAGTTGTTAATCCAACGCCGGGCGTACACTTCAACGTAGCTGTAATGGACTTCCAAAGCCTATATCCATCCATAATAAAAGTCTATAACCTAGGCTATCAGACAGTCCGCTGCGTCCATGAGGAATGTAAAGATAATGTGGTTCCCGAGACCCCACATTGGATATGCAAGAAGCATAGAGCCCTCGAGAGCGCCCTCATAGGCTCACTCAGAGACTTAAGGGTTAAATGGTATAAGCCTAAGGCGAAGGATAAAACCCTTCCAAGTGAGCAGCGAAGCTGGTATAATGTGATACAGAGCGCTCTGAAGGTTATTTTAAATGCATCCTACGGAGTGTTTGGAGCCGAGGTATTTGACCTTTATTGTCCGCCGGCAGCTGAAGCCACAGCAGCAATAGGGAGAAACATAATCACGCAGACAATCAATAAAGCCCGTGAACTAGGGATTGAAGTAATATATGGGGACACAGACAGCCTATTCCTCAAGAACCCGAGCCCAAAGCAAATTAAGATTCTATCTGAATGGGCTGAAAAAGCTTTAGGAATGGAACTTGACGTCGACAAGTATTACCGATATGCTGTTCTGAGCTCCAGAAAAAAGAATTATTTGGGTGTCCTCGAAGATGGAACGGTTGACGTTAAGGGGCTCACCGGCAAGAAAAGGCACATACCTCCCTTCATAAAGAAATACTTTGACAAAATCGAGAATATATTAAGCCGCGTGAAGACACCTGCAGAATTCGAACTTGCAAAGGAGGATATTAGGAAAACCATCCGCGAATGCTACATGAAGCTTAAGAATCGGGAATGGGAAGACATAAATGATTTAGCATTTGAGGTTGTACTTGGAAAAGTTCCGAAAGCATATAATAAAACCACGCCGCAACATGTAAAAGCCGCCTTCATTCTTCAGGCTAAGGGCGTTGAAATAAAAGCTGGAGACACGATAAGGTTTGTGAAGATTATTAAGGAACCATTTGTGAAGCCTGTTCAGCTAGCCACATCTAATGAGATAGACGTTGATAAATATGTCAGTTATCTGAGATCAACGTTCGATCAAATATTGGATGCGTTAAACCTAGAATTTGATGAGATAATAGGATTAACGAGACTTGAACAGTTCATGTAGTGACGCTGATCTTTATTAGCTACACCTCTATGCCCATCTTTTTGAGCAGTTTTCTAACAGTTCGTGTTAGAGGTATATTCTTCATCTCTTCGGGAGTAAACCAGCGGGCCTCTAAGGCTTCAGAAGAAGGGGACAATTCCATATCTTCTGAAATGGGTCTAGCCCTAAAGTCTATAAGCACATAATGGAATCTTACTCTGCCATTCTCGTCACGTATAATATTCTCCATGACATCTAAGAGATCACCTATTTCAACTTCTATACCTGTCTCCTCTTCGACCTCCCGCTTCGCAGCTTCCCTGAGGGACTCGCCAACCTCGACGAGGCCGCCAGGTATGGACCAGAGTCCCCTTCCAGGCTCATTCGCCCTCCTGATCAATAGAATGCGATTACCCTTTTGAACGATTGCCCCAACACCAACCAATGGGGTTTCCGGATAAACTCTTCTTCTTTTAGGAGGTTTCTCTCTAGGGTTATAGACCATTATGGAATTCTCCCAGTTTTCCATTTAATCATGACCTAAGTGAAGTAAAATACTCTTCATTTAAAAGTTGTATGGGTTTAGCTCTCAACATTCATCACAGAAAATGCCACATTTTCAATCTTATTGCTGACCCATCATTATGTAAAAAACTTCCAGAAATACACGAGGCTATTAACAAGTATTATAACTTCAGACTTCTTAGAAACTTCTTAAATTAAATGACCTAAGGAAGGGTTGTCATCTTGGCTGAACCAATTGGAAGGAAATCTATAAAGAAAACTTTAGAAAGCTTGAAAGCTTACGTGAATCTCAAATCAGACTTATTTAAGGTGGAGGAAAAATGCTTCTATAAAATGCTTGAAGAACTTAAAAAGGAAATGGACTCAAAGAATAAAAGTAAAACAGACATAGATTTCTTAAGCACAGTTTTAGATTACAGTAATAGCGTAAACGATTTGATTGGAGTTCTATTACTCTATATTGAGGCTCTTGAATCTTACATATCTGAATTAGATGAAACATTTGATAGCCTATTGGAGGACGCAAAGAAAGCAGCTGAACAACATATGCGAGAGATACCGCGTGATAAATTACCTTTCTACGGTTAGCGCCTTTTCCTATTGGATATTATTCATTTTTCCTACTTTTTAGAGAAAAGGAGAAATTAGTCTTATCGTATTTTTGAATGCAAATTGTTAACAATAACTTTAATTAAGGTTAAAAGGGTGATTAAGCAAATAAATTTTTAAGAATATGCTTAAGGAGAGATGTTGAGGTTGAATGAAGTTAAAACCCCAATTATCCTTGTGAACTTCAAAACCTATGCGGAGGCCACTGGCGAAAACGCTGTTAAATTGGCTGAAATGGCTGAAAAGGCAAGTGCTGAAACCAGCGTATGTATAGGCGTAGCTCCACAATTCGCTGACATAGCCGTAATAGCCAAAAAGGTTAGCATACCAGTATTTGCCCAACATATAGACCCAATCAAATATGGGAGCTTTACGGGTCATGTATTGCCTGAATCAGTGAAGCACGCTGGTGCGGTTGGAACATTAATCAACCACTCTGAAAGGCGGCTTAAGCTAGCCGATATAGATGCTGCAATAACAAGAGCGCGTGAAGTCGATTTAATATCGGTTGTATGCACAAACAATACGTCGGTAAGCGCCTCAGCTGCAGCCCTTAAACCCAACATGATCGCCGTTGAACCGCCAGAGCTAATAGGCACGGGCATACCCGTCTCGAAAGCTAAGCCTGAAGTCGTTACCAGCACGGTTGAAGCAGTTAAGAAAATAGATCCAGAGGTCATAGTTTTATGCGGAGCCGGGATAACTAATGGCGAGGACGTCGCAGCCGCCATAAAGCTTGGAACAAAGGGCGTTCTTGTCGCGAGCGGCATAGTGAAGGCTAAAGATCCCTATAAGGTTATGCTTGAATTTGCGGAGGCCATACTTAAAACGCAACCCTAGACATCAAGAAGAGAAAACCAGAGGAGCAGCTGAACCATTTGAAAGTTGGAGTAGACTGCGCGCTTTGCATATTTCAGAGAGGCTACATGGAAGCGCTTGAAGCAACAGAAGATTTAGAATTAAGATTTAAGGCTATAAGTCAGCTCTTCAAAATGCTAGCTGAGAACTTCCGTCCGGAAGCGATCCCAGCGGTACTGGGTACAATGCGTGATCGAATAGTTAAGCATGTAACTGGAAACCCGGATCCCTATGCGGAAAAGAAGAGATTAAGCAATCAAGAAGCCATGAAAGTGCTCCCATTCGCTGAGGAAATCCTTGAGGCTGAAAGGGAAGAAGAGGCAAGATTTAGAAGAGCCTGTCTATGCGCGATTGTAGGCAACATTATAGAATTCAACATTCCTGGGCATTCATTTAATTTTGGGGATCTTAAGAGGCTCATTCTTGAGGCTGAGCGGAATCTCGCCATAGACGATATATCTGAAGCTTTCAATATAGCGAGGAAATCGCGTTTAATAGTGTATTTGACGGATAATGCTGGTGAAATAGCTTTCGATAAAATGCTGGTTAGAGAACTGAAGAGATTCGGTGGAAAAGTGGTTGTTGCAGTGAAGGGGAAACCAGTCTATAATGACGCAACTATGGAGGATGCGCTCTTCGTCGGAATGGATAAAGTGGCTGATAAAGTAGTTACGACAGGAACAGACATGATGGGGCTTATACCTTCAGAGTGCAGTCCAGAATTCTTGAAAATTTATAACTCCGCAGACTTCGTTGTGGCGAAGGGAATGGGAAACGCTGAAACCTTAACCGAAATTGATCTAAAAACACCGCATTTACTTCTGCTTAGAACCAAATGTATGAACGTGGCAAACTACTTCAGAGTTGAAAGAAATAAAAACATAGCCAAACTACTATACTCAAGAAAATAAATTTGAGTTAAGGCTAACCCCAAGATGTTAACTAAACTTAAGGATAAAGTTCAAGAGTGGATCTCCACCGAAGCTAAAATAATGCATAAGATTGGTTTCAAACCTAACATGGTGAGCGGCCTAGGCGTTGCCTTCGGCGTTTTCTCCGGCTTAGCCTACTGGATCGCCGGCGCACTTCAAACCTATCCAAGCATCCATAAAGCGTATCTATTTATAGCAGTCCTCTCCCTATTTCTCTCCGGTTTCTGCGACGCCTTAGATGGGGCTTTAGCCAGACTATATGGTGAGACAACACTTTTAGGGGGTTTCTTAGATTCGTTGCTTGATAGATACGTTGATGCAGCAGTTCTTTTAGGTCTAATCCTCGGCGGTTTATGCGACCTTCCTTGGGGGCTCCTAGCCCTGATAGGCTCATTACTAACGAGCTATGCTAGAGCTAGATCTGAAGCCGCTGGCATACCGATGGAGTCAATAGGCATAATAGAGAGGGCTGAAAGAATTTTGATAATAATTCTAGCAAGCATATTAAATATTGTCTGGGCTGATCTTCCAGCATTAAATGTTGGCATAATGATTTTGGCGTTTGGGTCAAACTTTACAGTTATTCAAAGGGTCATTTACTTTTATAGGAGAACTTCATCAAAAAAATGAGAGATTTGACGAGAAGCTACCTTCTTAGTTTCCTCTCCTCTCTGGCTCTAACCTTAACTATGCCTCTGTGAACAGCGCATGAGATACAATAGTATAATGTTTCAGTCCGACTTGATATATATGCACCCTTCTGTCGAAGCTCCCTCGCTAAAACTGGATCAACAATCGATATGCGGCGGGTAACCTTCTTGGCTTTATCACGTGGAACTAGTTCGCCGCATGAACTGCAGTGAACATAATCACTTTTACCCTTCTGACCTTTCGAACGACCTCTACTCTTACGCTTAAACGGCATAAGCCAGCAGCATCCTTCCAACACTTATTCATCTAAAAGATGCAGAATACCCTTATTATACCTTACGTTTTTAGCCGGATTCATTCAGCAACCTACAAAAACTTAAATATTAAAAATTTACAATATAAACATTTTGTAGCTAAACTTTTTAGGAGGGGAAGCATGTAATGGCTATGAGAAAAGAGATCTTAGCAATTCTAATGATAGCGTTA